>CAZBWP010000100.1:4497-8019 GCA_964495295.1 uncultured Rhodospirillaceae bacterium
GCCGACGCTGACGCCGGCGCCGTGCTCCGGATCGTCCAGCGCGGTCGCCGTGCCCTGGCAGCGCCTGAGCTGCGGGAAGGGCGCCTGCTCGTCCTTGCACGCCCCCTTGATGTACATCAGCGCGTGGCCGAACGGGTTGCCGCGCCCGGTGCCGTCCAGTCGGCTCCACTGGCTCAGCGCGCAGAGCTCGACGTAGTGGGGGAACAACTCCTCGTAGTTGGGATCGGCGCGCCGCTCGATGATGACGTCGTCGGTCTTCAACAGGAACCGCTGCAACGGCCCGATCGTGTCGCCGCAGCCGGCGAGCAGCATCGGCACCGCGACGATCAGCAAAAGCCGCAGGCGCCACGCAACGCGACCATTAGCCATGTCGACGAATTCCTCGGTGGGTCAAGGACGGGTCTCCGATCCCGGCGGGTCGGCGGGCGTCCCGGTCTCGGTCTCGGTCTCGGGCGCGGGCGCGCCGGTCGCCGCTCGGCCAGCGCTGGCCGCTCCGGGATGCCGCCGTTCGCAGAGCGAGGGCGGGTTCCAGCGCAGGCATTCGCGCATGCGCGCGTCCAGGCGCTCGCCGTGCGCTCGCGTTCCCGGCAGCGTGAGCTGCATGTCCCGCTCGCCGGACCGGACGTCCACCTGCTTGTCGCAGGCCGCGACCAGGCCGCCGATCATCAGCACCGCGATCAGTGGTCTTGCGAAAACGTCGAGCATGCGCATGCGTTCTTGTGGCCGTGGGGAGACGATTCCCGCGGCTCTCCCCGCCCGTTTGGTGGCGCGGCACCATGTCCCGCCGCCGGTCTTTGGTCAAGTCTCCAGGCCGGTCCGTTGACCACGCCGGCCGCGTTGGCCCTTGCCCTCCGAACGCATTGGTGGTCCTGATAGCCGACGGTCTGGACGGAGCGGACGCATGGAGCTTATCGGCGTGATCGGCGCGGGCGCGTGGGGCACGGCGCTCGCCGCCGTTGCCGCCCGATCGGGGGCCCGCGCGGGGCGAAAGATCGTGCTGTGGGCGCACGAAGCGGACGTCGCCCGGACGATCAACGCCCGGCACGAAAACCCGGACTTCCTGCCGGGCGTGCCGCTCGAACCGACGATCCGCGCGACCACCGATCTCGGCGATGCCGCCGCCGCGCCGCTGCTGCTCCTGGTCGTGCCCGCCGTCCACTTGCGCGGCGTCGCAACGGCGCTCGCCCGTGTCTGTCGGCCCGGCGTGCCGCTGGTGATCTGCGCCAAGGGGGTCGAGCGCGGCACCGGGGCGCTGGTGACCGAGGTGATCGCGGAGGTGGTGCCGGCGGCGCGAGCGTGCGTGCTGTCGGGTCCGAGCTTTGCCGCCGAGGCGGCCCGCGACAAGCCGACCGCGGTGACCTTCGCCGCCACCGACGCCGACCTCCGCGCCATCGTGCCGGCGGCGCTCTCGACCCCGACGTTCCGCATCTATGCCTCGGACGACCCGGTGGGGGCGGCGCTCGGCGGGGCGGTGAAGAACGTGCTGGCCATCGCCGCCGGCATCGTCGAGGGTCGCGACCTCGGGGACAATGCCCGCGCCGCCTTGATCACCCGGGGGCTGGCGGAGATGATGCGTCTCGCCATCGCCTGTGGCGGCCGCGCCGAGACGATGATGGGCCTCGCCGGCCTCGGCGATCTGGTGCTCACCTGCAACGCCCTGCAATCCCGCAACTTCTCGCTCGGGGTGGCACTCGGCCGGGGCGATCGGCTGGCCGGCGTCCTGGCCGCCCGCGGCGGCGTCACCGAGGGCGTGTTCTCGGCCGAGGCGGTGATGGCGCGGGCAAAAGCCGCCGCCGTCGACATGCCGATCGTCCGCGCCGTCGACGCCGTGCTCAACCGCGGCGCCGACATCGACCTGACCATCGCCGACCTGCTCGCCCGGCCGCTCACCCGGGAAGCGCCCACCTCCCCCTGAGCCCACCTCCCCCGCCGCCGGCCGGGGCGCCGCGGCCCTCACGGACCCCGCATGCCGCACTTGACTCGCTTCGATGATTCGACTTTATTTGAATTATGGAAGTCATTGACGCCACCGCCTGCTTCGCCGCCCTCGCCCACGAACACCGCCTGGCCGTGTTTCGGCTGCTGGTGGAGCGTGGTCCGAGTGGCTTGGCCGCCGGCGACATCGCCGAGCGGGTGGGCGTGCCGCCGTCGACGCTGTCGCACCACCTCGCCCACCTGGACCGCGCCGGCCTGCTGCGGTCGTGGCGCGTGCAGCGCAACATTTTCTATGCCGTGGATGTCGAAGGAACGCGCCGCCTGGTGGCGTTCCTGACCGAGGACTGCTGTCAGGGGCGGCCCGAGATCTGTGGCTACGGGAGCGGAGGGACCTGCCGTGACGATCACCATCTTTCACAACCCGAAGTGCGGGACCTCGCGAAATGTCCTGGCGATGATCCGCAACTCCGGTGACGAGCCGGAGATCATCGAATACCTGAAGACGCCGCCGAGCCGTGCCGAGCTGGTGTCGCTGATCGGCCGCATGGGGATCCCGGTGCGGGATCTGCTGCGCCGCAAGGGCACGCCGTTTGACGAACTCGGCCTGGACGATCCGAGCCTCAGCGACGACGCCTTGATCGATGCGATGATGGCCCACCCGATCCTCATCAATCGCCCGATCGTCGTGACCCCGCTCGGCGTCAAGCTGTGCCGCCCCTCGGAGGCGGTGCTCGACATCCTGCCGAACCCGCAACAGGCGCCGTTCATCAAGGAAGACGGCACGCCCGTATCGATCCCCTGACCATCAAACCCTTGCGTATCAAGCTTGCGAGCATCGCAGGCAAGCCCCGAGGAGGAGACCAATGGCCGAGAACGCTTCGGAAAAACCCTACAACGTCCTGTTCCTGTGCACGGGCAACTCCGCCCGCAGCATCATTGCCGAATGCCTGTTGAACCGCTACGGGCAGGGCCGCTTCCAGGCCTTCAGCGCCGGCAGCCATCCGGCCGGCAAGGTCAACCCGTACGCGCTCGATCTGTTGGCCAACCAGAACTACCCGACAGGCACGCTGCGCTCCAAGGACTGGAGCGAATTCGCGGCCCCCGGCGCGCCGGAGCTCGATTTCGTCTTCACCGTCTGTGACAACGCCGCGAACGAGGTCTGCCCGATCTGGCCGGGGCAGCCGATGACCGCCCATTGGGGCCTGCCCGATCCCGCGGCGGTGGACGGAACCGAAGCGGTCAAGCGCGCCGCGTTCGCCGACACCATGCGCATGCTGACCCAGCGGATCAGCATCTTCACCAGTCTTCCCTTGAAATCCCTGGACAAGCTCAGCCTGCAGAAGCGGCTGGATGACATCGGTAAGGTCAAGGACGCGCCGGAGACCGCGGCCGAATAGGCCGCCGGTCCCGCGCGGCGTCCGCGCTACCGCTCCAGGTCGTTGATCTCCCGGTGCACGCGGTAGGCGTCCGAGGTGACGTACGCCTCCATCGACCGGAGCCGCTGCTCCAGCGCGCGGAAGCGGTGGCGCAGGGACGAGAACGACCGGGCCGGATCGACGCGGACGTCGCGCCAGAAGCGCTCCTCGG
>CAZBWP010000101.1:0-7897 GCA_964495295.1 uncultured Rhodospirillaceae bacterium
CTAGCCCGACCCCGCTCCAGATCGCATGAAACCTTCAAGCGATTCTCCAGTGTCCGGGCGTAGGATCGTTCAAGCGGCGTTGACAACCCGTGGCCCGCGGCACTACGAGTTGGATCTGCGACGCGCGAAGTATGCTGCGAGCCGTGCCCAGGTGGCGGAATTGGTAGACGCGCAGGTTTCAGGTACCTGTGGCCGCGAGGCCGTGGAAGTTCGAGTCTTCTCCTGGGCACCAATGCTCCAACGCAACTTTATCGGGATTCGAGGGCGTTTGCAAAAATGAACAGCCCAAAAATTGAGTTGCATCGGGGCGATCTCCCGGCAGACCTCGAGTGGGGTCCAGCCGTTGCTGTAGATACGGAAACGATGGGCCTGAATCCGCATCGCGATCGCCTGTGTCTCGTTCAATTGTCTGCGGGCGATGGAGTGTGTCACTTAGTTCAGATGCCAATTTTTACCTCCAATGTTACTAAAAATTTTGATCGTAAATCTCCAAACCTTCGCAAATTAATGGAGAATCCAGAGGTTGAGAAGATTTTTCATTTTGCCCGGTTTGATATAGGTGTCCTATACGTGTCGCTGGGAGTACTTTGTACGCCAGTTTATTGCACTAAGGTTGCCTCTAAGCTTGTGCGGACTTATACTGATCGGCATGGACTGAAGGATTTATGCCGGGAATTGTTAGGGGTGGACCTCTCTAAAGAACAGCAGTCGTCCGATTGGGGGCGAGAAAGTCTGACGCAGGACCAATGCCGCTACGCGGCCAATGATGTTCTGTTTCTCCACCGGTTGCGAGACGTGCTCGACGAGATGCTTTCCCGGGAAGGGCGTACGGAACTGGCGGAGGCGTGCTTTCGATTCCTCCCGGCGCGGTCGATCTTGGACGTCAACGGCTGGCCCGAGATCGACATTCTGGCTCATTGAGCCGAACGAATTTCGCAGCGACCGCGGCGCTGCGTTGTCCAACGCCGCCGTTCGTTGACCGGCACGCAATCCCCTGGCATACTCTGGCGCCAATCTGGCACGAACTTTGCTAAGAGCGCGTTCCTCAGGAGAGATGGTGGCGGCTATGGCTTCGCCGATTCGACGGCCCGGGACGTTACGCTTAAGAGAGGTGATTATCGGATGAGGATGGCGAAAGCACACGCTGAATCCGTGGATTCTATGGAACGATGCCGCAGTGGCGATCTTGAGTCGGCGCGACGGGTTCTGCGACTTGAAGCGGAGGCGCTGGCTGCATTGGGACGCTCGCTGAACGATTCGTTCTCACGAGCCCTGGACCTCATGGAGGCCATGAAGGGCCGGTTGATTGTCTCCGGAATGGGCAAGAGCGGCCATATCGCGCGAAAGCTTTCGGCCACGTTCGCGTCGACGGGGACACCGGCCCTGTTCGTCCATCCTGCCGAGGCGAGCCACGGAGACCTCGGTATGATCACGACCGAGGATCTGGTCGTCACCCTCTCAAACTCGGGCGAGACACCTGAACTGGCCGATCTCGTCTCATACGTGAAACGTTTTCAGATCCCGATGATCGCGATTGTTGGAAAGCCTGACAGCACGCTCGGACGTGCCGCCAACGTCGTTCTTGGACTGCCAGAGGCGGCGGAAGCCTGCCCGTTGGGCTTGGCGCCAACGACGTCGACGACACTCATGCTGGCACTCGGAGACTGCCTTGCCGTGGCGATGCTCGAGCGCAAGGGTTTTTCCTCGGCTGATTTTCGAGTTCTGCATCCCGGCGGAAAGCTGGCCCGTCGCCTGTTGCGCGTAACGGATATCATGCACTCGGGCCATGCGCTCCCTCTTGTGTCGCGCGAGGCTCGAATGTCGGAAGCGCTCATTGAGATGACCGCGAAGGGGTTCGGTTGTGTCGGGATCTTGGATGGGGATGGTAGACTGGAAGGCGTTGTCACCGACGGCGATTTACGCCGGCACATGTCCGAGAACCTTGCCGCGCGTTCGGTCCTCGAGATCATGACCCGTCGTCCGAAAACCATCGATGCGGACGCACTCGCGAGTGAAGCTTTGGGTTTCATGAACCAGAATTCAATCACCAATTCCTTTGTGGTTACAGGAAAGCAGCCTGTTGGCATTCTTCACATTCACGATTGCCTCCGGGCGGGGGTCGCCTGAATGGCGAAAGGCGCAGGCGCAGTGCTGCCGACGCTGCGGGTGCACCGTGTGGATGCCCCGCCGTCTGTGCGACCAATCCGTACCGGACGAAGGAACGCTTATGCCCGGTTCGTGAGGCTGCTGCGTGTCCTCTTCCCAACGCTTGCGGCCATTCTGATCGGGCTTGTCGTATTATGGCCGCAACTTGCACCTCGACACGATCAGTTCCGGATCGGTTTCGCCGATCTGGAGGTCACCGACGACGGCTTGAGCATGATCCGCCCCCGTTACGTTGGAACCGATGACCAGAGTCGTCCCTTTTCCATTAGCGCCAGTTCGGTCCGTAATCTTGTTCCTGGTGGAGAAGAGATGTTGCTGGACGAGCCAGAAGCCGAGATCACGTTGGAGGATGGAGCCTGGGTTACGGTTACCGCGGACACCGGAACGTATGACGTTGATGGCAATGCGCTAACCCTGACGGGGAGGGTCCGTCTATACCACGACAAAGGGTATTCTCTCGAAACGACAAAAGCTTACGTCGACCTTGGTCGAAGCGAAATCACCGGTGATGAGCAGGTTGCTGGCCATGGCCCGTCTGGATATCTTCAGGGGACCGGGTTTCGCGTGGGGCAGGGGGGGCTCGCAATCGATGTGCGGGGGCCTGCGCGAATGATCATCAATCCATCCGTGCAGGTTCAGCGGTGACCAAAGCGTTCCATTTGGCCTCTGGTCAAGCAGTCTTAATACTCTCTTTGGTTGTGTCGTTGTTGGTTGGGGGGGCGCTTGCTCAGGGCATCGACCTCGGTGACGGAGGCGATGGCCTGCCTATCCAGATTGACGCCGACGGGGGCTTGGAATGGCGCGAGGGGTTTTCTGTGGTAACGGCGCGCGGCAATGCGACGGCAACGCGGGGGGACGTCCAGGTGCGCGCAGACGCCTTGAGCGCATACTACCGTGAGGATCAGGCAAACGCGACAGAGGTTTGGCGTCTCGAAGCCATAGGAGACGTTCAGATCACCGCGCCCGGCCGATCCGCTGTTGCCGAGCGAGGGACTTATGATGTCGACCGCGCCATCCTCGTCCTGAACGGAAACAGCGGAGTCCGCCTCGTAGGAGACGACGGCGAGATCACCGCCGATGGTCAAGTCGAGTACTGGGAAAACGAGAAGATGGTCGTTGCGCGCGGGAAAGCTCATGCTCGACAAGGAGACCGAGGGCTACGCGCTGATGTTCTGGTCGCCTACCTGGCATCAGACGACAGCGGAAAGTCGCGCTTAGAGAGGGTGGAGGCATTCGACCAAGTCTCCGTATACACGCCGGGGGAAGAAGCGCGGGCGGACCGTGGCACCTACAGGGCCGACACTGGTTTGGCCACCCTGGTCGGGTCCGTAAGAATCAAGCGTGGTAAAAATCAACTCGACGGCTGCCGCGCTGAGGTGGATCTGCAAGCTGGAATCAGCAAACTCTTTGGCTGCCAAAGCGGCGTCGACGGCCGACAGGTCCGCGGGTTGCTGCAGCCCGAAAAAGATACGGAACATAAACCAGGGCGATGACAGACTTGCTGAACCAAGCTTCGATCGTCTGGACACCGGTGGCATCATGATGTCGCTGGATCGAAGACTTGGCCGATCTGCACCAGAAGTTCTAGACGGCGATGGAGGGCTTTTTGCAAGCAATATTGGTAAGCGCTATCTTCGGCGGCCGGTCGTCCGAGGCGTAAGCTTGCAACTCCATCGTGGTGAAGTAGTGGGTCTACTTGGACCAAATGGCGCTGGAAAGACGACCTGCTTTTACATGATGATTGGCCTTGTCCCTGCCGATCATGGTCAAGTTATATTGGATGGGCAAGATATTACTGCCTTACCGATGTACAGGCGGGCTAGGCTTGGGATCGGTTATTTGCCGCAGGAATCCTCTATATTTCGTGGACTTTCAGTGGAAGATAATATTCGAACAGTTTTAGAAGTAGTCGAGCGATCACGGCAGAAACGGGAACAGACCCTTGATGGTCTCCTTGCGGAGTTCTCGATCACCCACCTTCGACATACATCAGCGCTGTCCTTGTCGGGTGGTGAGCGACGACGGGTGGAAATCGCTCGGGCGCTTGCCACGAATCCTTCATTCATCCTCCTGGACGAACCATTCGCGGGAATCGACCCGATTGCCGTTGGGGAAATCCGTTCTTTGGTTTCACATTTGAAAGAACGGGGAATAGGGGTCCTGATTACGGATCACAATGTTCGCGAAACGCTGGATGTGATCGATCGCGCCTACATCATTCATGACGGTATGTTACTGATGGAAGGAACGCCGACCGACATTGTCCGTAATCCTGATGTTCGCCGAGTATATCTGGGCGATCGTTTCAGGTTATAGGCGTCATCCCGTTCATCGCGTCCTGGGTTTCAGACATGGCTCTTTCACCTCGGCTCGATCTTCGCCAAGCGCAGACCCTTGTCATGACGCCGCAGCTGCAACAGGCGATCAAGCTTTTGCAGCTTTCGAACATTGAGCTGTCCGCTTATGTTGAACAGCAGCTGGAACAGAACCCCTTCCTGGAACGCGCCGATCCCGGCCAGGGTGAGACAGGGACACAGGAGCTGGGGGAAAGACCGGAACCATTGGATTCTTCTAGGGGGCCGCAAAGCGTCGACAGCGTCATGTCGGACGACACAGGAGTCGGGTCGCAAGGCGACTTGGACGGAGGCCACGAGAATGTATTTGATGCCGAATACATTGGCTCCCTGGACGGTGGTCATTTATCCTTCGAGCGTGACGGCTCAGACCGTTGGAATCGTGCTGGGAACAGCTTTGACAAAACCGAAAACAATCTTGAGAACGTACTTTCTGTGGGGACATCTCTTCGTGATCACTTAAATAGCCAGATTGCTATTGATATTACTGATCCAGTTGATAGAGTAATTGGCTCTTATCTCGTGGAGATGCTGGATGATGCCGGGTATCTGAGGGTGGATTTAGAGTTGACGGCGAAGCATCTCGGATGCTCTCAGGATCGACTTCGAGCAGCCCTGGATCGGTTGCAGTACCTCGATCCGGCTGGCGTTTTTGCGCGTAGTCTTTCTGAGTGCCTCGCACTGCAATTGCGTGAGCGTGGACGATTGGATGGACACATGATCCGCCTGCTTGGAAATCTCGATTTGATCGCCAGCGGTGAAGTCGGCAAGTTAGCGAAGATATGCGGCGTCAACTCAGCGCAACTCACATCAATGATACGAGAAATCAGGCAGCTCAACCCTAAGCCAGCGTTGACCTTTGATACTGTTGTGGCCCAGCCGATCGTGCCTGACGTCATCATGCGGCCGCAGCAAGGCGAAGGGTGGGTTGTTGAGCTCAATAACGAAACACTGCCACGCGTTCTTGTTGATATGCAATACTACAGCTTGATCAACCACTCCAGTACAAAAAAGCATGAAAAGCTTTACATTGCGGAATGTTACCACTCCGCCAATTGGCTGGTAAAATCGCTCCATCAGCGAGCGACCACTATTCTAAAGGTCGCTACTGAAATCATTAAGCAACAAGAGAGCTTTTTTTTAAAGGGTGTTGAGGCGCTGCGTCCGTTGATACTTAGAGATATTGCCAATGCAGTGGACATGCATGAAAGTACGGTCAGTAGGGTCACTTCGAACAAATACATCGCAACTCCCCGAGGGATTTTTGAGCTTAAGTATTTTTTCAGCCAAGCTCTTGGCGGAGGCGAAAACGGCACGGCGCGGTCTGCGGAATCGGTGCGATACCGGATCAAGGGCTTGATCGATGCGGAGGCGGCAGATGCAATTCTTTCGGACGACACCATCGTCGAAATACTGCAGTCAGAGGGGATAGAAATTGCTCGGCGAACTGTCGCAAAGTATCGCGAGTCCATGGGGCTCCAGTCGTCGGTCCAGCGTCGGCGGAGTCGGCGCGCCCGGGTCTGATCCGCCAATTGCCCCGCTTGACACCTCTGGATGCCATGACTACCGTCCCGCACCTCGCAGGACGCTGATTGGGTGCTGGTCCGATGACGATTCCCACATCCAGCCCCCCTTCGCCGAATCGTGAGACAGACACCTCGGGGCGTCGGCGCCGCTCTGGGGTAGGAGACGATGCAATGGACATATCGGTCAACGGCAAGAATCTTGATATCGGCGAAGCCTTGCGCAACCACGTCGAACATGATCTGTTTTCCGCTGTTACGAAGTACTTCGCGCTAGCCCACGACGGTGCCGTTACGATTTCACGCGAGGCACATCTATTTCGCGCCGACATCACGGTTCACCCCGTTCGTGGGATGATGGTTCAGTCTCATTCTGCTGCCGAGGATCCGTATGCGGCGTTTGACTCGGCGTTAGAGCGCATCTCCAAGCAGATCCGTCGCTACAAGCGACGCATTAAGAACCACCATGCGCGACGAGGCCCAACCGAACCCATCCCAGCCCAGCAATACGTGATCGCATCCGAGGGCGGTGACGAGGAGCTTCCGGAGGAATCCAAGCCAGCGATCATCGCCGAGCTTCCGACTCAAATCGACACGCTGACGGTCGGAGACGCCGTCATGCGCTTGGATCTCGCCGATCTGCCTGCGATGATGTTTCGCAACCCAGCGAGCGGTGGGCTCAATGTTGTTTATCGTCGGAGCGATGGGAATATCGGCTGGATCGATCCGGCGTGCGCGGAAAAGCCCTAGGGTGAGCGACGGCAATGGAAATCGTTGATCTACTGAGACCTGAGCGGGTGTTCGCACACCTCCGGGCAACCAGCAAAAAGCAAACTCTCCAGGAACTGGCGCGTCGCGCCGCCCAGGCCACCGGACAAAACGAGCGGGCGATCTTTGACGTGCTGATGGAGCGCGAGCGGCTTGGCACAACGGGTGTTGGCAATGGTATTGCGATCCCGCACGGTAAGTTGCCGACCCTTGACAGGCTCTATGGCCTCTTCGCTAGGCTGGAGCACCCGATCGATTTCGATGCAATCGATGAGCGGCCGGTTGATCTGGTATTTCTGCTTCTTGCTCCGGAGACCGCGGGCGCCGATCACCTAAAAGCGCTCGCCCGTGTTTCCAGACTTCTTCGCGACAAAACGGCCTGCGAAAAGCTGCGAGGCACCGACGATTCAGAGGCACTCTACGCTCTGCTTGTCGACACGACTGCGACGCGAGCCGCTTGAGGCAACGTCAACACCGGATTTTTTTTGGAGTTTATTGATCGGATTTGTGGATTGAACGAACCCGCTGCCGCGGGCTTCAAAAGGCAATGGGGCAGAAGGTTTACTGGGGAACCATCCGCCGAAGTTTTCAATTACGCATAATTGGTGCGCCGTGTAAGCGTTCTGTAACAGCCGTGGTGGAACTGGCGTGAGCTTTGTTTAGTCAGGCTGCGCTCGTACGACCCGGCCCTCCTCCGTGCGCTCGTACCGTCCGGCGTTGCCGAGTGCGCGTCCGGTGAAGACCGCGGACATGGGGTCTTACGCTCCATCGCGCCAGTCAGCACTGAGTCAGCAAGACGCAGTGAAAAGCGACGTATTTCAACGCATTGGCGCGTGGTCAGGCGCCGGCGAGAAGCAGGTCGATGTCGTCGGCGGTGATGTCGAGCGGGCCGCCGGCCTCCGGGTCGAACAGCCCCGCCGCCAGCGCGCCCTTGCGCCGCTGCAGCTCCAGCATCTTCTCCTCGATGGTCGCGAGCGTCACCAGGCGGTGAACGAACACGGGCTTCTCCTGGCCAATGCGGTGGCTGCGGTGTAACCATCCGGGGAGGGCCGTCTTCCGCGACGTGCGGTGATGTGGCACCGGTGC
>CAZBWP010000102.1:0-5763 GCA_964495295.1 uncultured Rhodospirillaceae bacterium
TTTCCAGTGTAGGCGGTCACGCTGAGAACCGTCGCACTCGGGACACGGATCACAGAGGAGGAGGCGGGCGTGAACATCATTTCAGCATCGCGGGCGTCGTGTGCGCTTGGTTTGGCTGCGGCGATCGTGTCGTGGCACGGCAATGCCAGTGCGAACTGCTCCGTGCCGGGCGTCAATTGTGTCTTCATTCAAAGCCCGAGCGGAGAAACGCGCGCCGGCTTCGACATCGAATCGTCCGGATCGTCCTTTGCCTGGAAGGACTGGTTCTTCAAGGGCGTTGACAATCTGTTCGCGCAGTCCTGGTGGTACCAGACGCCGGGCAACGGCGAAGTCTATCTCGGCGCCTTTCTGACCAGTTCGGTGGTTGCGGCCAACACGCTGACACTGGAATTCGAGGTTCCTGACGCCCTCGGCAACCGCCTCTTCGTGGGAAACCTGTCGTATACGGTCACGGACAGTGGCAACGTCTCGACCGTCGCGGAAGCCCTGACCATCTCCAATCTTGGAAACGATCCACTTGATCTGACGTTTTTCGTTTACACGGATTTCGATCTGCTCGGGACCGCTGCCGGGGATACGGCCTTCGTCGACGACGCGACGAATCCGACCGCGATCACGCAGGTGAAAGGCGGCATCCAGGCCACGGTTTCGGTGAGCGGCGACGTTCTGCCTTCGGCTTGGGAAATCGCCGAGTGGCGGGGGCTTCTCGACCAGCTCGACAGGGATACGTTGCCGACGACCCTGGCCAATCTGACAAGCCCGCTGACATCCGCCGATACGACCCATGCGTTCCAGTTTGATTTCGGCGTTGCCGCGGGCGGGAGTACGGTCGTCAACGTCACCAAGTCGGTGACCCTCCTCGCGGAGCCGCACAGCGTCCTCGCGTTCGGCATCGGCCTCGCGGTCCTGGCGTCGGGCCTCTTCGCCCCCGTCGGCCGCAGGATCGCGGTGACCGGTTAGTACGGACGTTCTTTTGCGGTAGTCCCGGGCGCCGCACCCTCGGATCGGATCTGACGCTTGATCGCCAAGCGTCAGATCGGTCGCCCGACCAAGCCAATGATCTGCCGGTTCCTGTCTGTCGACGGATGAACCTCGTCCGATCGCGTACAGTCACGCGAGACCAGGACGCCCTCGCCCCAGAACGCCGGCCCGAGGAGGGCCTCGGATCTCGGGCGGTCGATCAACCGCATCGAACCTGCGTTGCCCTCGGCCTCGCTCGACTGAGTTACAGTATCCGCGCGCGACGACGCGGTTCGTGCCGTCTTCATGGGGCCGCGGCCAGCGTGCCTTTGCCGACCGGACGCAAATGCCATCGCGATGGGACGCCCGCCCCCGGCCGGCGGACCGACACGGGTCCGCACGGCCAAGGACCGGCACCAGGGACCGGCGGGAGGTCAACCGAGGGCCTGGACGATTTCCTCGGTCATCTTCTTGGCGTCGCCGAACAGCATCATCGTCTTGTCGGCGAAGAACAGCGGGTTGTCGACGCCGGCATAGCCTGAAGCCAGCGATCGCTTGATGAACAGCGTCGTCGCCGCCTTGTCGCAATCGAAGATCGGCATGCCATAGATGTCGCACGACGGGTCGGTGCGGGCCAGCGGATTGGTCACGTCGTTGGCGCCGATGACGAAGGCAACGTCAGCCGTTGAAAACTCGTGGTTGATCTCCTCGAGTTCAAACACCTCGTCATAGGGCACGTTGGCTTCGGCAAGCAGCACGTTCATGTGCCCCGGCATGCGCCCGGCAACCGGGTGGATGGCGTACTTCACCTCGACGCCTTCTTCCTTCAGCTTGTCCGCCATTTCGCGCAAGGCGTGCTGGGCCTGGGAGACGGCCATCCCGTATCCCGGGATGATGATCACCTTCGACGCGTTCTTCATGATGAACGCGGCATCCTCGGCACTGCCGGCCTTGACGCTCCGATCGCCCGTGGCGCCGGCGACCGGAGCCACGCCTTCGCCGCCGAAGCCGCCGAGTAGGACGTTGAAGATCGAGCGGTTCATCCCGCGACACATGATGTAGCTGAGGATGGCGCCGGATGCTCCGACCAGCGCACCGGTGATCACCAGGGCCGGATTCTGCAGGGTGAAGCCGATGCCCGCGGCGGCCCATCCAGAATAGGAGTTCAGCATGGAGACGACCACCGGCATGTCGGCGCCACCGATCGGAATGATCAACAGGAAGCCGATCGCGAATGCCAACAGCACGATCATCCAGTAGGCAAAATAGTTCTCGGTGAGGCAGAACGAGATGATCAGCACGACGATAAGGATGCCGATCAGCAAGTTCAACGGATGCTGCATCGGAAACGTGATCGGATTGCCGCTCATCAAGCCCTGCAGCTTGAGGAAGGCGATCACGGAGCCCGAGAAGGTGATCGCACCGATCGCGGTGCCGAGCGCCATCTCGATCAGACTGCCGGCATGGATGTCGCCCCTGACACCGATACCGTAGGCTTCCGGATTATACAGCGCGGCGGTGGCGACGAAGACGGCCGCCATGCCGACCAGACTGTGAAACGCCGCCACCAACTGCGGCAGCGCCGTCATCTGGATACGCCGGGCGATGGTGGCGCCGATGGCGCCGCCGATGACAACCCCGGGAATGATCAGCACAAGGCTCGACGCCTGCACGGCGAACAGCGTCGTGGCGACGGCGATGACCATGCCGGCCATGCCGAAGCGATTGCCCTGACGCGCCATCTCCGGATTCGAGAGGCCGCGCAGCGCCAGAATGAACAGCACGGCGGCGGCGATATAGGCGAAGCCCATCCACATAGCCATTGGTTCGGCTCCCCCCTACTTCTTCGCTTTTTTCTTGAACATCGCCAGCATCCGCTGGGTCACGATGAACCCGCCGAAGATGTTGACCGAAGCCAGCACCACGGCGAGGAAGCCCATCACGCTCGAGAAGCCCATCGCGGCCGTCCCGGCGGCGAGCAGGCCGCCGACGATGATCACCGACGAGATGGCGTTGGTCACCGCCATGAGCGGTGAATGCAGGGCCGGAGTCACGCTCCACACGACGTAGAAGCCGACGAAGCAGGCCAGCACGAAGACGGTGAACAGCGACAGGAAGTCCCAGCCGGCAACGGCGTCCGCCGGCACCGTCACGGCCATCGCCGTCACTTCGTCGGCCAAGCCCCTCGCCCGGTCGGCGAGTGCGGCAGCATCTTCCGAAAGCTGCTTGATGTGTTCAACGACAGTCGCCGAACTCATGGCTCACTTCCCCTCCCCTGTCAGCATCGGGTTGACCACCTTGCCGTCCCGGGTCACCAGGGTGCCCTTGATGGTCTCGTCCTCCCAGTTGAAGGCGAAGGTCTTGTTCTCCTTGTCAACATGAGGACTCAGGAAATTCAGAACGTTGCGGGCGAACAGCGCGCTCGCATCCCGAGGCAGCCGTCCCGGCACGTTGGTGTGACCGACGAACTTGACGCCATGCTTGATGACCACCTTGCCCGCCTCCGACAGCGGGCAATTGCCGCCCGCCTCCACCGCGAGGTCGACGATCACCGAGCCCGGCTTCATGGTCTTGACCATCTCTTCGGTGATCAACACCGGCGCCGGCCTGCCGGGGATCAGCGCGGTGGTGATGACGATGTCCTGCTTCTTGATGTGCTCGGCGACAACCTCGGCCTGCCGGCGTTTGAAGTCCTCGGACATTTCCTTGGCGTAGCCGCCGGCCGTTTCCGCTTCCTTCATCGCCTCGTCGTCGACGGACACGAATTTGCCGCCGAGGCTTTGCACCTGCTCCTTGGTTGCCGGCCTGACGTCCGTCGCGGTGACCACCGCCCCAAGACGCTTGGCCGTGGCGATCGCCTGCAGGCCGGCGACGCCGACGCCCATGATGAACACCTTGGCCGGCGGCACCGTGCCGGCGGCGGTCATCATCATCGGGATGGCGCAGCCGAACTCCGCGGCACCGTCGATCACCGCCCGATAGCCGGCGAGGTTGCTTTGGCTCGACAGAATGTCCATGGACTGGGCACGCGAGATCCGCGGCATCAGTTCCAGCGCAAACGTCGTCAGCTTGGCATTGGCGTAGGCCTCGACGTCGGCGCGGTTGACGAGCGCTCCCAAGTGGCCGATCAGCACCGCGCCCTCCTTGAGCAATGCCAGTTCGTTCGGCTTGCCCTCGATGCTCGGACGCTGAACCTTGATGACCACGTCGGCATCCTTCAGCGCCGCGGTCTCGTCCTTGGCAATGGTGGCGCCGGCGTCCCGATAATCATCGTCGGACATCTCCGAGCCTGCGCCGGCACCCTTCTCGACGGTGACATCGAAGCCAAATCCCACGAACTTCTTGACGACGTCGGGCGAAACCGCGACCCGGGTTTCACCCGCCGCCCGCTCTTTCGGTACGGCGATTTTCATGCAGGAATTCCCCCCAACTCGAAGGCCAGGATTTCGTTACAGGACGCCCGTTATGCACGCTCCGGCTCCGCTGGACAAGGCCCGGCCCGAAAAAAACGAGCCTGCCCCGCGCGATACCCTTTGACGATCGGGCGCCGTTGCCTCGACACTCCGTCAGTCAGGGGAGACAAGCGTCCAAGGGAACGATTCCATGCAACACGCCATCTACTATGCCCCGCAACCGGGCGGCGAAATTGCCTTCACCGTACCCCCGCAAAGCCTCAAGTTCGGCGCCGGTGCGCTGGCCGAGATCGGCGAGGACGCCCGCGAACTCGGGATGCGCCGCGCCGCGCTGTTCATGGATCGGAACGTCGCCGAGACCGAACCGGCGGCGATCGCCTGCAAAGCCTTCGCCGACGCAGGCGTCGAGTTCGCCGTGTTCGCCGACGTGCGCTGCGAGCCGACCGACCAGTCGTTCCTGGATGCCGCAGCGTTCGCCCGGGACGGCGCTTTCGACGGCTTCGTCTCATTCGGCGGCGGATCGACGATCGACACGGCGAAGGCCGCCAATCTGCTCGCGACGTATCCCGACGACCTCCTGGCCTACGTCAACGCCCCGATCGGCCGAGCAAAACCCGTACCCGGGCCGCTGAAGCCGCATATCGCCTGCCCCACCACCTCCGGCACCGGCAGCGAGACCACCGGCATCGCCGTCTGCGATCTCACCCGCGAGCAGGTGAAGACCGGGATTTCCCACAGGCGGCTCAAACCGACCCTGGCCGTCGTCGACCCGACCACCACCCACACCCTCGGCGGCGCCGTCGTCGCCGCGACGGGCTTCGACGTGTTCACCCATGCCATCGAGTCGTATACCGCACGGCCGTATACGACGCGTCCCCGCCCGGCCTCATCCAACCTCCGGCCGCCCTACCAGGGCGCCAATCCGTTCAGCGATATCGGCAGCTTGCACGCCATCAAGCTGGGAGGCCGGTACCTGGTGCGCGCCGTCCGCGATGCCGAGGACGAAGAGGCCCGGCATGCCATGATGTTCGCGGCGACGCTCGCAGGTCTCGCCTTCGGCAATGCCGGGGTCCATCTGCCGCACGCCATGTCGTATGCCGTCGCCGGCCTCAACCACACCTACCGCATGCCCGGCTACGAGCGGGAGGCGCCAATGGTGCCGCATGGCCTGTCCGTGGTGATCAATGCGCCGGCGGTCTTCCGCTACACCGCCCCCGCGGCGCCACACCGCCACCTGGACGTGGCCGAGGCGCTGGGCGTCGACTGCCGCGGCACCGGACCCGAGGACGCGGGCGCGCTGGTGGCCACGCACTTGGCCGCGATGATGCGGGAGTGCGACCTGCCCAATGGCCTCTCCGGTCTGGGCTACCGGGAGGACGACATCCCGGCG
>CAZBWP010000102.1:5863-7884 GCA_964495295.1 uncultured Rhodospirillaceae bacterium
GTGCCGAGCCGGTCCCTGCCGCGCACCTCGGGCCGTCTCCACGTGCTCGACGACGGGCCCGTGCCGGATGGGCGGATCGCCTGTTTCACCTCCGGGTCCACCGGCCAGGCCAAGGGCGCCCTGCGCACGCTGGAGAGTTGGCAACGGTCGTTCGAGATGCAGCGCGCCGTCCACCCGCATGCGCCCGACACGCCGACGATCGTCGTCGGCAACCTAGCCCATTCCATGCACCTCTATGCGGCGATGGAAGCCATGGATCGCGGCGTCGTGCCCTTGGTGATGCCACGGTTCACGCCAAAGGGCTTTGCCGACCTGTGCCGCCAGCACGCCAGCGTGTCGGTCTTCGCCACGCCGTCGCATCTCAACCTGTTGCTGTCGTTCGCCGTCAAGCATCCCGCCCTGGCGCTGCCCTCGGTTATCCTGGTGTTCTCCGGCGGCGCCAAGCTGGACGAGCGGCGGCTGGCCGCGCTTCGGGCCCTGTTTCCCGCGGCCGAGGTCGTCGAGTTCTATGGCACGACGGAAACCAGCTTCATCACGATCAAGGGGGCGGACGCCCCGCGCGGCTCGGTGGGCACCGCCTGTCCCGGTGTGGCCATGGCCATCCGCGACGACCTCGGTCGCGATCTGCCGCCCGGCGAATCCGGCACCCTCTGGGTGAAGAGCGCCATGCTGTTCGAACGTTACGTCGTCGGAGACGCTCCACACACGCGGCGGCACGACGGCTTCGTCACCGTGGGGGACCAGGGCTACCTGGACGCCGCTGGAAACTTCTTCTTCACGCAGCGTCAAGGCTCAATGGTGACCATCGCCGGGCAGAGTGTCTACACCGATGACGTGGAAGGTCATCTGCGCCAGGAGGTCGACCTGGGCGAGTGTGCCGTGGTGGCGATCCGCGACACCCTGCGCGGCCGGCGCCTGATCGCTGCGACCCAGATAACCCTGTCACAGGCCGAGAGCGACCGCCTGCTTCGCAACATGCGGCTGCGGTTCGGTCCGCTGGCCGCTCCGATCTCCATCGTGCCACTTCCCGACTGGCCGTTTCTCCCCTCCGGCAAGACCGATCGCCGTGAGATCGCCCGGCGCCTCGACGGCCACCGATGAACGGTCCGGCCTATATCGTCGGCGCGGCGCGCACCTCGGTGGTGCCGTGCTGGGGCGCGTTTCGCGACGTCGACTACGATGCCCTGGCCGTGGCCCCCGTCGCCCGCTGTCTCGACCGCTCGACCCTGACGCCGAACCAGGTCGACGAGCTGATTCTGTCCAACGCCCTGGGCGCCGGGGGCAATCCGGCACGGGTCGCGGCGCTGGCCAGTGGCCTGCCGACCCGCGTCGCCGGACTGAGCATCGATCGGCAGTGCGCGGGCGGGCTCGATGCGATCATCATGGCCCACGCCCTGATCACCGCCGGCCACGCGGAGGTGGTGCTCGCCGGCGGCAGCGAATCCTATTCGCTCCGCCCGGACCGTGCGTTCCGGACGCGCTGGGACGAAGCACCGCAGCCCCGCCATCAGGCCCGCTTCACGCCGTGGCCCGACAACGATCCGGACATGTCGGAGGCGGCCAGCCGGCTGGCGGACCGCGATGGAATATCCTTGGACGCGCAGAATGACTGGGCCATGGCCAGTCACGCCAAGGCGCGCGCGGCCTCCGACCGCCTGGCGCGTGAAATCGCCAATCCGGACGGCATGGCCATCGCCCTGGATCCGTTCACGCGCGTCCTGAGCCCGCGACTCTGTGACCGGGCGACGAAGATCGTCGGCTCGATCACCGCGGCAAACGCGTGTGTTGCCGCCGACGGGGCCGCCTTTGTCGTCGTGGTTTCGCCGCGCGTCCATGAACGCTTGGCGCCGGACTTCTCGCTACGGATCATCGGCGGCAGAACCCTCGGCGGCGATCCGGCGATGCCGGGAGCGGCGCCGATCGATGCGATCCGGTGCGTCCTGGAGGCTGCGACCATCGACGCCCGGTCCCTGCGTGCCGTCGAGGTGATGGAAGCCTACGCGGCGCAGGCGATCGCTTGT
>CAZBWP010000103.1:0-7859 GCA_964495295.1 uncultured Rhodospirillaceae bacterium
CTAGTTCGTCAGTCGGAAGGTGACGGGGACGTGGACGCTGGCCGCCTGGTCCTGCGCCGCGCCGCCGGCCGGCTGGAACCGCCAGCGGCGGACGGCCGCCCGGGCGGCGTCGTCCAGCACGCGGTGGCCGCTGCTCCGATCGACCCGGACCGCCAGCACCGAACCGTCGGGTGCGAGGTGCACGGCGAGGACCACCTGGCCTTCGTGGCCCTGCCGCCGTGCGCTCTCGGGATAGCGCGGCGGCGGATTGCCCGGCGCTCCCGGGTGGAACCGCGGGCCGGCCGACAGGCTGGCGGAAGCCGCCGTGGCGCCGCCCTCGTCCACCGACGAGGCGAGCGAAGCCTGGGAGGCCGGACCGGCCGCGCCGGCCGCCGCCTTCGGCGGCGTCTCGGCGACGCTCTCGGCCCGCGGCGTCGTCTCGGCGACGCTCGGGGCCCGCGGCGGCGTGGTCTGCCGAACGCTGGCGGTGGGCGCCGCGGCGCGCGTCCGCGCCGGAGCGGCCGGCTTGCGGGGCGGCGGCGCAGCGGCGAGCGTTTCCGGAATCTGCTCGCCAGGCACAGCCTCTGCCTCTGCCTCTGCCTCTGCCTCTGCCTCGGCCACCGTCTGGGGTATCGTCTCGGGCACCATCCCGGGCACCGTCTGGGGCGGCGCATCCGCGACCGGGTCCGCGGCCTGCCGGTCGTCTGCGGCCACGGCCACGGGCACCGCCTCGGGCGCCGGCTCGATGATGGCCGCAGGGTCCGCTGGCGGGCCGTTGCTCGCGACTGTCGCGGCGCCGGCGGACGGTGCCGCCAAGCCGACCTGCAGGCCGCCGTCGCCGCTGCCCATGGGGACTGACGACGGACGCAGGGGCGTGACGGCCATCGCCAGGGCGATGTGCGCGAGCACCGCCAGCGCCAGGGCGGCGCCCCAAGCGCGCATCCCGATTGCGCGCACGCCGATCACGCGCGTCCCGGTCGTGCGCATCCCGATCGCGCTCATCCCGATCGCGCTCATCCCGGCGGGCTCGCCACGGTGACGAGCCGCACCCGGCCGAAGCCGGCGGCGCGCGCCATCTGCAACAGCGGCATCAGCCGGCTCGCCGGCGTGGCCGCGTCCGCCCTCACGGTGAGCGGCGGGAGGCTCGCGCCGGTGGCCAGATCCGCGAGCCTCGCGCCCAGCGCATCCACGTCCACGGGCTCGTCCTCCAGCGCGACCCGGCCGTCCGCGGCGACGAGGACGGTCAGCCCTGCCGCCTCCAGGCGGGTCCCCGCCGCTGCTTCGGGAAGCGCGATCGGCAAGGCCTCTTTCGGCTCGATCGTCCCGGTCAGCAGAAAGAAAACGAGCAGCAGCAGGACGACATTGATCAGCGGGACGATGTTCGCCTCACCCTGGCCGGCACGACGCTGTCTCGCCAAACGCATCCCACGCTCCTAAGGCCGGTCCTGCAACGACAGATCGGCGAAGCCGGCCTGGGCGATGATCTCCAGGACCTCGATCAGCCGTTGCAGGGGCACCTCGCCGGCGGGGCGGATAAAGATCGGCCGCGTCCTGTCGCCGGCGACACGCTCGTCGAGGACGGCCACCAGCCGTTCGGGCGCGATCGCCTCGGCGCCGATCCGGAGGCCCGAGGGCGCCAGGTCGACGACCACCACCTCGTCGCGTCCGGGCGTTGCCGCACCGCTCGGGCGCGCGCCGACCTCGATCTGCTCGAGCGTCAGGAACGTCGAGGACAGCATGAAGAACAGCAGCAAGAGAAACACCACGTCGATCAACGGCGTCAGACCCAGCCGCAGCATCCGGCGTTGGCGACGCTCAAGCTGCATGGGACCCCTCCCGCCGGGCGGTCGGTGTGGGCACCCGCCCGGGGGCCAGTGTGGGTTCCCGCCCGTCGGGCGGTATCGGCACCCGCCCGGCGGGCGGCGGGGGCATCGTGAACAACCGGGTCGTCGAGTCCTCGATCTGCCCGGCGAGGCCGTCGACCATGCTTTCCAGCCAGTGGTGAATTGTCGCCGCCGGGATGGCGATGGCGAGGCCGGCGGCGGTGGTCAACAGGGCTTCCCAGATGCCGCCCGCGAGCAACGCCGGATCGGCGCGGCTGCCGACGTGTTCGAGCACCTGAAACACCTTGATCATGCCGAGGATGGTGCCGAGCAGGCCGAGCAGCGGGGCGATCTGCGCGATCACTTCGAGCCCCCGCAGGTGGCGGGAGAGGGCGGCCAGGTGGGCGAGCGCCATGCGCGTCAGCTCTTCGCGGAGCTGCGGCTCGGTGCGGCCGGAGCTGCCGGAGAGCTCGCGCATGCCCGCCTCCAGCACCTGGGCCGCCGGATGGCGCACCGCAGGCAGCCAGTCGGGAACGGCGGTGCCGCCATTGGCGGTCCAGTCTGCCAGTGCGTCCTGGATCCGGTTCGGTCGGAACAGGCCACAGCTGTGAAACTGGTAGAGCTTGACCAGGACCAATGTGACCATGGCCACCGACAGGGCGGCCAGGATCATCAGCACGGGCCCGCCCTGGGCGACAAAGCTCAGGCGCTCGAAGATCGCGCTCATGCCGCCACTCCGGGGCGGCGCGGTGGCCGGGACTGTCGGTCGACCAGCCCCGCGGGAACGACGAACATCTGGCCATCCGCCCGGTCGATCCGTGCCGTGATGCCATAGACGGCGGCGAGCCGGTCCGCCGTCAGCACGGCCTCCGGGGCGCCGTCGGCGACGATGCGTCCGCCGCTGAGCAGCACCAGGCGATCGCAGAAGCGCGCCGCCAGCCCAAGATCGTGCATGGTGACGACAACGCCGGCGCCGGCGCGGCTGCGGTCCCGAAGCACCGCCATCATGCGGAGCTGATGTTCGGGATCGAGCCCGGCCACGGGCTCGTCGGCGAGCAGCAGCGCGGGGTCGACCGCGAGCGCGCGGGCGAGCAGGACGCGGCCGCGCTCGCCGCCGGACAACGCCAGCACGTTGCGGCCGACCAGCCCCTCCACGTCGGCGAGACGCAGCGCGGTGGCCACGGCGGCCGCGTCGTCGCCTGACGGGCGTTGCCAGGGCAGCAGATGCGGCAGGCGACCGAGCGCAACGAGCCGCTCCACCTCCAGCGGCCAATGACACGTCGCCTCCTGCGGCAGGTACGCGATGGTGCGCGCGCGCCGCCGCCGCTCCATGGCGCCGATCGCCGTGCCCTCTACCAGCACGCGGCCGGCGGCGCCCGCGATCAGTCCGGCGCAGGCCCGGAGCAGCGTCGTCTTGCCGGCCCCGTTCGGTCCGATCAGGCCGACGATCTCGCCGCCGACCAGGGTCATCGACACGTCGTCAAGCACCCGAAGCGAGTCGAACCAGACGGTCACGTTCTGCGCGGCGAGGATCGTCATAGCGTCGTGCTCCGCAGCCGCAACAGCAGCACCAGGAAGAACGGCGCGCCGAACAGCGCGGTGACGACTCCGATCTTCAGTTCGACCTCCGTTGCCAGCAGCCGGATGGCGATATCGGTTGCCGTGAGCAACACCGCGCCGCCGACCGCGCTGCTCAACAGCAAGCGGCTCGGCACGTGGCCGACCAGCGGTCGCAGGAGGTGGGGGACGACGAGCCCGATGAAGCCGATGACGCCGCTGACCGAGACGGCGGCGCCAACGGCGAGCGCCGTGCCCAGCACCGCGCACCAGCGCAGGCGCGCAAGGCCGATGCCCATGCTGACCGCCGCATCCTCACCCAGCGACAAGGCGTCGAGACCGCGCCCGACGCTGGCCATCAGCAGCCAGCCGGGGATCATCAGGGCGGCGGCGACACCGACGTGCTCGAAACTGCGATCGGCCAGCGAGCCCATCATCCAGAAGAGGATGTCCGTCGCCGCGTACGGATTGGCCGACAGGTTGAGCGCCAGCCAAGTCAGCGCACCGGCCAGGCTGTTCACGGCGACGCCGGCGAGGATCAGCGTCAGCGTGCCGGTGTTGCGTCCCGCGAGCAGCATCAACAGCGCCACGGCGCCGGCCGCGCCGACCATGCCGCCCAGCGGCAGGCCCAAGGGAAACGCCGCGGCGAGCCCGGAGTAGAAGGCGATGACGGCGCCGAGCGCCGCCGACGCCGAAACGCCGACGATGTCGGGCGAGGCGAGGGGATTGCGCAGCAGGCCCTGCAACACCGCGCCCGACAAGCCCAGGCTGGCGCCGATCAGCGCGGCGAGGATCGTCCGCGGCACCCTCAGTTCCCAGACGATCACCTCGAAGACCGTCTGGTTCCGGCCGAGCAGGGCGTCGACGATGGTTGCCGGCGGGATCGCGGCGGCACCGACGAACAGCGACGCGATCAAGAGCACCGCCAGCAGCGCCGCCAGCCCCACGGGCAGCGAGCCGGCAACGACGGCGGCGGGCGCCGCGCGGAGGTTTTCGGCCGTCACCGCGGCGCCTCCGCGACCACCCGCCGCCGCGCTTCGGCGAGAATCTCGACGGCCCGCAGCGTTTCCGGCAGGCCGCAGATCCAGTAGCGCAGGGGCACCGTCACCCGCTCCGCATCCGCCGTGAGTGCCGCGATCGCCGGATGCCTCAGGGTCTCGTAGGCGAGGGCCGGCGTGCGCGGCGTGTTGTCGTCGGTGATGATGACGTCCGGCGCGGTGACGAGCAGCGCTTCCAGCGACAGCTGGCCGTGTCCCTCGACGGCGAGGCGAGCCCCCAGGTTTTCGAAGCCGGCGTGCTCGATGATGTCGCCGATCAGGGTGCCGCGGCCCGCCGTGTAGCCGTTCGGCTGCAGGTACAGCGCCGTCGGTCGCCGCCCGGGTGACGGCGCGCCCGCCGCGGCCAGCCGGGCGTCGAACGCCTGGATCAGCGCCTCGGCGCGATCGTCGTCGCCGAGACTGTGGCCGAGTTGGCGAATGCGCTCGCGCACGTCGGCGAGCGAGTGCGTCATGTCCAGCTCGACGAGGGTGTAGCCCAGCCGCCGCAGCAGCCGCACGGTCGGCCGTGTCGCGTTGCGGCCGGCGATCACCAGATCCGGCTCCAGGGGCAGGATTTCCTCCGAGCGGCCGTGGTTCAGCCGCAGGTCCGCCGCTGCGGCGGTGGAGGCGGAAAGCGCCGGGTCGGCCACCAGATAGCTGAGCGAGGCAATGCGCGCGCGGTCGGCCAACGCCAGGGTCAGCTGGTCGGTGCAGAGATTGAGGGAGACGATGCGCGAGGGCTTGGCGACGGCGGCGTCCGCCGCCAGCGCCAGGCCGCCGATCACGAGACCGGCGAGGACAGACGCGCGCCCGGCCGTCGTCAGCGACCGGCACCCGCGCGTTTGTCCAGGCTCCCGCATCGTCCGCCGTCAGAAGCTCAGGCTGCCGCGGAGGCCGCCGTAGGCGCCGATGCCTGGTGACTGATAGCCGAAGACCTCCTCGTAGTCCTGATCGAGCAGGTTCTCGATACGGGCGATCACCTCAATCCCGGGAACCACCTCGTAGCTGCCGGCCAGGTTGACCAGCGTGTAGCTGTCCAGGACGACCCGCTGCTGCTGGAAGAACGGCGAAAGGAAAACCGTATCCTTCTGATCGCCGGTGTAGCGGATATCGAGATTGAGGTTGCCGCGCTTGCGCCCCGCCTCGTCTTCCAGGAAGCCGTAGTTCAGGCTGGCGCTGGCCACGTGCTTTGGCCGCCGCGTCAGCTCCAGGCCCTGTGGATCCTTGCTGTCGGTGTAGGTGTAGGCGCCGGCAAAGGTGAGCGAGTCCAGGATCGTCGCCGCCAGCGACACCTCGATGCCCTGCACGTTGGTCCGGCCGACGAGATTGATCGGGCGGCTCGCGCCCAGGGCGGGCACGAACTCGGACGAGATGGCGTCCTTGATCCGGTTGTTGAAGTAGGTGACGCCGACGGACAAGCGATCGTCCAACAGCGCCTGCTCGATGCCCACGTCCCAGCCGGTGGAGTTCTCCGGTTTCAGGTCCGGATTGCCGACGAAGGTGCCAAAGAAGCCGAACAACTCGGTAAGCGTCGGGTTCTGCACGCCCTGGCCCCAGCTGCCGTGCAGGCGCGTGCCGGTCTCCCGGTGCAGGTAGGCCGCCGTCACGCGCGGCGAGGTGAAATCGTCGAAGCTGTTATTGTTGTCCTGGCGCACGCCGCCGGTCACGAAGAAGCGATCCCAGAGGCCCAGCCGGTATTCGCCGACCAGTCCGGTATTGCGGATCGTCGGGAGGCCTCCCGCAAACGAATTGTCGCCGCTTTCGTCGGTCTGTTCGACCAGGAAGGTGAAGGCATGGGTGGCGTTGGCGAACGCCGGCGTTTCAAGAAAGATGTTGGCCTGATAGTCGACGGTGGTCTTCCATGCGTCGAAAAAGAACGTTTCGACGCCGTTCGTCAGCGTGTCGTTCTCGGTCTTGATGCCGGCGAAGCCGAGGATCTGTTCCAGGGCGCCGTCGAACAGCGTCAGCTTGCCCTGCACCCGTCCGGAGAGGTTGGTGGTCTCCGCCTCCTGGTCGGCGTCGGTGGGGATGAGGATGTTGGTGCCCGGCGCCGTCATCGGGCCGAAATCGTCGAACTGCAGCTTCGCCAGGAGATAGCGCAGGGAGCCTTGGAACTCGAGGTTTTCCGAGATCCTGAGGCCGCCCCGCCCCGTCACGGTGAGGTTCGAATAGCCGTCCTTCTCGTCCCCGAACCGCGAGTTGTTGATGCCGTCGGTGCGCAGCCCGCTGATCGCGATCGCGCCGTCGACGTGCTCGTTGCCGCCGCGGACGCCGGCGTTGCCGTCGAACGTGCCGAACGAGCCGCCTTCGATGCGGCCGTCGGCGCGAATCGGCCCCTCGCCCTTCTTGGTGATGATGTTGATGACGCCGCCGATGCTGTTGCTGCCATACAGCGTCGACTGCGGTCCGCGCAGCACCTCGATCCGTTCGATGTCGTCGGCGAGCAGGGTCGAGAAATCGAAGGCGTTGCCGCCCGCCGGATCGTTCATCCGGACGCCGTCGATGATCACCAGGGTCTGGTTGGCTTCGGCGCCGCGGATGTTGACCCGGGTGAGGCCGCCGAACGTTCCCGTGCGATTGACGGACAGGCCCGGCACGTCGCGCAGTGCGTCGGAGACGAAGCGCGTCTGCTTCTGTTGCAACTCCTCCCCCGTCACCACCGTCAAGGAACTGCCGATGGTCTCGAGCGGTACGGGAAACCGGGTCGCGGTGACGACGGTTTCCGGCACGACGGTGGTTTGTGCCAGCACGCTTTCGCCCGTCACCATTGGCGCGGAACTCCCGTCGGGCGAGGCATCGTCCTCGGCGCGTGCGGGCGCGCTCCACACCAGGCTCGCGGCGAGCGCCGCTGCGGCCCAGCCGGCGACAGTGCCGGGCCCGGTCTCCTGCTCTTGGGACGATTGATTGACAGCCTCTACCCCCGGATCAACATTGGTCATTGCAGACTCCGTCTGTGTGAATGGTTCCACCGTTCGCGGGAGGGCTCGGGGATCCGCCAAGATGCCGGGCCCTCCCACACGAATTCTGGTCGCGGCGGAGCATCTCCGTCGCGTTTCGTTGTGCGGTTGGCTGGAACGAGGGCTCGTGTCAGGACGCACGGCCGCGCGGGCTCGGTAAAGCCCGGGCGATCAATTGATCCTTGGTCGAAAACAAGCCGCCACGCGACCTCCCCACAGCAAACCGCTCACCTACGGCGTCACCGCTCCGGAGATCCGCGTTCGTGACACACCCCGATCACGAACAGGGCGACGCTGATGATGGCAGGTCTCCTGGCTCGCAGGTCTTCGTCGATTGCCCTGCCTTCCCGGTTTCCCAGTGGCCTCACGCGGGCAACAACTCACTGCTTACAGTTGCGAGGGCAGCCACGGACTAGGGCCCCGTCGAGGCACCGCACCGTGTTCCCTGTTAGCTCCCCTTCCGTCGGGGAACCATCACCACCGGACAATTTTTCGAAAATCCGCTC
>CAZBWP010000104.1:0-7854 GCA_964495295.1 uncultured Rhodospirillaceae bacterium
AGGCCTCGGCGAGCTTGGCGACCGACCGCGGGTCGCGGCCGTACGGCTGGCCCGTTGTCGGCTCCATGACGTCGCAGAACAGGATCAGCATCGGCTGCGCGGCGAACGGATCCATCACCGCGGTCGTTGCATCAGGCTTCAGCGCCATGTCGGACTCGTTGATCGACTTCCAGCCGGCGATGGACGAGCCGTCGAACATGAGGCCGTCGATGAACGCGTCCTCGTCGACAAAGGACGAGACCATCGTCAGATGCTGCCACTTCCCGCGCGGGTCGGTGAAGCGGAGGTCGACGTATTTGATATCCTTGTCCTTGAGGAGCTTGATGACGTCCTCTGGAGTCTTGCAGCCTAGTGACATAGTCGCTTTTCCCTGATGAGATTTTGGGTTGCTGTCGAAATACGGTGGTCCGACCACCGGACGGCAGGCGCCGCCGCCGATCAGATGGCCTCGACGCCGCGTTCGCCGGTGCGCACGCGGATGGCATCGTCGACGGTGGTAATGAAGATCTTGCCATCGCCGATGCGCCCGGTCTTGGCCGCCTGGGTAATGGCTTCGATGGCCCGCTCGACCATGTCGTCATCACAAACCATCTCGATCTTCACTTTGGGCAAAAAGTCGACGACGTATTCGGCGCCGCGGTAGAGCTCGGTGTGGCCTTTCTGACGCCCGAAGCCCTTGGCCTCGAGCACCGTGATGCCCTGCAGGCCCAATTCGTGCAGAGCCTCTTTCACCTCGTCGAGCTTGAACGGCTTGATGATCGCTTCGATTTTCTTCATCGCCACGGGCTCCCGTTGGTCCAGTCCATCGACCGGCCCGAGCGGCAGTCGCGCTCGCGCCCCAGTCGATCCTTTGCCAAGGTTAAAGCACGTTTTGTGCCACTCCCGCAAAGCCCATGCTAAGCCTCGAAAACACTTTGGCTTTTCAGCAGAGGGGCGGCCGCGGATGCACGGCACGCCGATAAAGCTGATCGCGAAACAGGCAGATGTGGAAAAAACAAGCAGGAGCAAGGCGGGGGCTTCTCCCGTCGACCGCGCTCCGCTATGACCCCAGCCTGCGACGGAGGCGAGCCCATGCGATCGACCAACAGCGTCTTTGCCGACTACGGCACCACGATCTTCACGGTGATGAGCGCGCTCGCCGCCGAACACGCGGCCATCAACCTCGGCCAGGGCTTTCCCGACCAGGACGGCCCCGGGGACATCCGGCGTATTGCCGCGGACGCGATGCTCTCCGGCCCCAACCAGTATCCACCGATGCTGGGCCTCGCCGAGTTCCGCCGGGCGGTGGCCGAGGCCAACCGCCGCTTCTATGGCCTGGACGTCGACTGGCAGCACGAAGTGATGGTGACGTCGGGCGCCACCGAGGCGTTGGCCGACTGCTTCCTCGGGCTGTTGGAGCCGGGCGACGAGGTGGTGCTGATCGAGCCGCTTTACGACAGCTACCTGCCGATGGTCCGCCGCGCCGGTGGCGTGCCGAAGCTGGTGCGCATGGAGCCGCCGGACTGGACGTTGCCGCGCCGGGCACTCTCGGCAGCGTTTTCCGAACGCACCAAGCTGCTCGTTCTCAACTCGCCGCACAATCCATCGGGCAAGGTGTTCGATGCCGACGAGTTGGCGTTCCTCGCCAACCTGGTGCGGCGTCACGACGCATTCGCGGTCTGCGACGAGGTGTACGAACAACTGGTGTTCGATGGCCGGTCGCACATCCCGCTGATGACGCTGCCCGGCATGCGCGAGCGCTGCCTGCGCATCGGCTCCGCCGGCAAGACCTTCTCGATGACCGGCTGGAAGGTGGGCTACGTCACCGCCGCACCGCCGCTGCTCGCCGCCGTCGCCAAGGCCCACCAGTTCGTCACATTCACCACGCCGCCCAACCTGCAGGCCGCGTCGGCCTACGGGCTTGGCCTCGGCGACGGCTATTTCCGCGACCTCGCCACGGATCAGCAGGCCAAGCGCGACCGGCTCGCGACCGGGCTCCGCGCCGCCGGCTTCGACGTCATGGATTCGGGCGGCACCTACTTCCTCACCGTCGACATCCGCTCGGTCGGCTTCAACGGCAGCGACGAGGCGTTCTGCCGGCAGATCACCCGGGAGGCGCGGGTCGCGGCGGTGCCGTTGAGCGCCTTCTACAGCGAGGTCGGGCGCGAATTCCGCCCCGATCACTTCGCCCGCTTCTGCTTCTGCAAGCGACCGGAGGTGCTCGACGAAGCCTGTGCCCGCCTGCAGCGCCACTTCGCCGACCGCAGCAGCCCCGACGAAGGCAGGGGGCGACCCCACTCCCGTCCCTGAACGCACAATATCTTGTTTGAACGCGAAGTTCAGAAGGCCTATTCTGTTTCGCGAAGTCTGCCCAGCCCGCTCGCAGCCTCCGGAGGCCTCGGCATCACGCCCATGGACGATCTGTTCGACCAAGCCGCGACGCGCGGTTCCGACCGCGACTATACCGCCAAGGACATCGAGGTTCTGGAGGGGCTTGAGCCGGTGCGTCGGCGCCCGGCCATGTATATCGGCGGCACCGATGAGCGGGCGCTGCACCACCTGGTCGCCGAGCTTCTGGACAACGCCATGGACGAGGCCGTCGCCGGCCACGCGACACGCATCGAGCTGGACCTGGCGGCCGATGACACCGTCACCGTGCGCGACAACGGCCGCGGCATCCCGATCGATCCGCACCCCAAGTACAAGCCGAAGTCGGCGCTGGAGGTGATCCTCACCACGCTGCACTCGGGCGGCAAGTTCTCGAACAAGGTCTATCACACCGCCGGCGGCCTGCACGGCGTCGGGCTTTCGGTGGTCAACGCGCTCGCCGACCGGCTGGTCATCGAGGTGGCGCGCGACCGCACGTTGTGGACCCAGACCTACGTGCGCGGCGCGCCGATCACGCCGCTCGCCAACGCCGGCGCGGTGCAGAACCGCCGCGGCACCACGGTGAGCTTTCATCCCGATCCCCAGATCTTCGGCGAGGCGGCGCGGTTCCGCCCGGCCGAGCTTTACCGCATGGCGCGCTCCAAGGCCTATCTGTTCCGCGGCATCGAGATCCGCTGGAGCTGCGATGCGCTGCTGCTCGGCGCCGCCGACAAGATCCCGGCAAGTGAGACCCTGCACTTCCCCGGCGGTCTGCAGGACTTCCTGCGGTCGTCCCTCGGCGACCGGCCGATGCTCACGCCGTCGCCGTTCGCCGGCCAGGTGCGCCTGGACGATGCCGCCGGCAAGGTGGAATGGGCGGTCGCCTGGCCGGAGGACGAGGACGGTTTCGTCCGCTCCTACTGCAACACCGTGCCGACGCCGCAGGGCGGCACCCACGAGGCGGGGCTGCGCGCCGCCCTGGCGCGCGGCCTGAAGGCCTACGCCGAACTGGTCGGCAGCCGCGCCGCCGCCAAGCTGACGCCCGAGGACGTGCTCGGCGGCGCCTGCGCCATCCTGTCGACGTTCATCCGCGAACCGCAGTTCCAGGGCCAGACCAAGGAGCGGCTGGCCACCCCGGAGGCGACCCGGCTGGTCGAGACCGCCGTGCGCGACCACTTCGACCATTGGCTCTCGGCCGCGCCCGAGACCTCGCGGCTCCTGCTCGAGCGGGTGATCGAGCGTGCCGACATCCGGCTCCGCCGCGCCGAGGATCGCAAGACCAAGCGGCAATCGCCGACCCGCAAGCTGCGCCTGCCCGGCAAGCTCGCCGACTGCACCCGGCAGTCGGCGGCCGGCACCGAGGTGTTCATCGTCGAGGGCGATTCCGCCGGCGGCTCGGCGAAGACGGCGCGCGACCGCGAAACCCAGGCGGTGCTGCCGTTGCGCGGCAAGATCCTCAACGTCGCCAGCGCGTCCGGCGAGAAGCTGCGCGGCAATCAGGAACTGTCCAACCTGGTCGAGGCGCTCGGCTGCGGCACGCGCGAGCGCTACGACGAGGCGGCGTTGCGCTATGACAAGGTCATCATCATGACCGACGCCGACGTGGACGGCGCCCACATCGCCTCGCTGTTGATGACCTTCTTCTTCCGCGAGATGCCGAAGCTGGTGACCGGCGGCCACCTCTATCTCGCGGTGCCGCCGCTCTACCGGCTGACCCAGGGGGCGAAATCGGTTTATGCCCGCGACGACGCCCACAAGGACGCGCTGCTGAAGAGCACGTTCGCCGCGCGCGGCAAGGTCGAGATCAGCCGCTTCAAGGGCCTGGGCGAGATGCCGGCGGCGCAGCTCAAGACCACCACCATGGACCCGAAGACCCGCGCCCTGCTGCGCGTCACCATCGAGAACGGCGTCGCATCGGACTCGCCGACCTCGGCGGCCGCGACCGACGGCGCGCTGACCACGGCGGCGCTGGTGGAAACCCTGATGGGCCGCCGGCCCGAACTCCGCTTCGCCTTCATCCAGGAACATGCCCGCTTCGTCGAGGATGTGGATGTGTAACCGCGGCGGCCGGTGACCGGCGATCCGGCGGCCGAGGCGCGGTGACCCTGCGAGGCCTCCCCGGCCGCGCGCTGGCGCTGGTGGAGTCGCCGGCGCGCTTCGCGCTGCTCATCGCCGCCGTCCTCACCATCCAGATCGCGCTCCGGCTCCTGATGATGGCGGCGGCCTCCCAGGACGACGCGGAACAGCTGATTCTCGCCCAGGGCCTTGCCGCCGGCTATGCCCCGGAGCAGCCGCCCCTCTACACCTGGCTGGTGGTTGCCGCCCAGGCGCTGTTCGGCCCGGGCCTGCTCGCCGTGCTGGTCGTCAAACTCCTCTGCCAGCTGGCGACCTTCGGCTTCTGCTACCTGGCCGCCCGCCGGGCGCTGGGCGAGCACCGGCTGGCGGCGCTGGCCACCGGTGGCCTGTTCGCCGTCTACTACGTCGCCTGGGAAAGCCTCTACGCCTACAGCCACACGGCACTGCTGGCGGCCGCCATCGCCGCGACCGGGCACGCCCTGCTGCGCCTCCGCGACGCGCCGACGATGGGTGCGTATGTCTGGCTTGGGCTGGCCGTCGGCGTCGGGCTGCTGGCGAAGTACGGCTACGGCGTGTTCCTCGCCGGCCTCGCCGCCGCCAGCCTGGCCGAGCCGGCGTTCCGCCGGGCACTGATGGACCGTCGCCTCGCCGCGACACTGGGGGCGGCCCTGGTGGTGGTGGCGCCGCACGCCCTCTGGCTCGCCGGCGGCGCCGTCGACCCGGCGGCCGTCGTCCAGTCCAGGCTCACCGTCGCCGCCGACTGGGGCTGGTGGGGCGGCCTCGGCAACGCCCTCGCCAAGCTCGCCAACGCCCTGGTCTCCTTCTACTTTCCGCTGTGGCTGATCCTGCTCGCGGCGTTTCCCCGAGCCTTCTGGCAAAGGCTGCCCGCGCCGCCACTGGCGCGGCATGATTCCGAGCCGCAACCGGCGCGGCGCTTGCTGGCGCTGAGTAGCCTCGCCATGCTCGCCGTCATCGTCGCGAGCTTTCTTGCCCTCGGCGTCACCACCTTTCGCACCCACTATGCCGTGGTCTTCCTCCTGGCGCCGCTGTGGGTCTTCCTCCGCGTGCAGGCGCTCGCACCCGATGCCCGCGCCCTCGGCCGCTACGCGCTGGCCGTCGTCGCGGCGGCCGTGGTGTTCGTCGTGGGCGTACCGGTGAAGGCGCTGGTGGAGCCGCAAATGTGCAGCAACTGCTATTTCAACATGCCCTACGAGGCGCTGGCGGCGGAGATGCGCGCCGCCGGCTTCCGCGGGGGCACGATCATCGCCCACTTCCACCGCATCCAACTGGGCGGCAACCTGAAGGCGGTCTTCCCCGACAGCCGCGTCGTCGACACCAAGTATCCCTTCGCCGTGCCGGCCGCCCCGGCCGACGCCCGGCAGTGCCTGCTCGTCTGGGACCCACGCGCCAGCGAAGCGCCGCCCGAAGCCCTCCTCACTTTCGCCCGCGACGCCGTCGGCGCCCGCCTCCCCGACGTGCTGGAGACACACGCCGCCGAAGCCCGCCTCGCCTGGGCACGCCAGCGCACGGCGCGCCTGGCCTTCGCCATCATCAACGACGGGTGTTGAGCGGTTGCGGGTTGCCGCGGCCGGGGATACCGGGCCCGGCGCCGGCCCTGGACGGCGAACCCACTTTCGGTGTCATATGCTGATCCGTCCAACCTCCTCATGGGAGCGTCCATCATGTCGGTGTTTCGCAAGGAGCAGACCCGCGTCCACAGCATGCAGGGCAACCACATCGTGGGCGTGGCCACGCCCACGAGCGGCGCGCACCAGGTCGAGATGTGGCACGGTCGCATGGACGCGGGTTCGGCGACCCCGCCGCACAGCCACGACACCGAGGAAATCGTCCTGTTCCTGAAGGGGAGCGGACGGGCGACGGTCGGCGACCAAGAGGTCCGCTACCGTGCCGGCGACACGCTGATTCTCCCGCCGGCTCAGGTGCACCAGATCTTCGCGGAGACGGAAAGCGAGTATGTCGCGGCCATGCCCCTCGGCGGCACCCTCAAGCTTCCGGACGGCACGCCGCTGCCCCTCCCCTGGCGCGCGTAAGACCGCGTAGGGCGGGTCCAAAGCGCAGCGTGACCCGCCGCTTGCGTCATTCACCCCGCCCCCCAGGCACAATGGCCCCTTCCTCGGGTCCAAGCCACGCCGGCGGATGAAAACCACGGCGGACACTAGCAGTTGTAGACACCCACGGCGCAGCGCCGGACGGTTCGCCGCCCGACTCCCGCGACGCTGACGGGCGTGAGGGGGCGGCCGACCACCGCTTCGGCGGGTGAGACGATGCCCGGCCAGCTCGGCACGAAGACATAGGCGCCAAGTTCGAGGGCGCCGAGGCCGACGATGCCGGCCAAGAGCAAGGTCGCCAGTTTGCGGATCATGGTCATTGTGCGTTCTCCAGGGTGAAGTGCTCGGGCAGGTCGGCGCGCGGCAGCACGTCGAACTCGATCCGCTTGGCCTCGGTCACGTTGACGAAGGCGAAGTCGGCCGCGGGCACCTCGTCGCCGGTGCGCCAGTTGCCGACCCGGACGGTATATTGCGGTGCCGCCGTGACCATCTTCGCGGTGATCACGTAGAGGCAGGGATAGGGGCGCTCGCCCTCGGCGATCCAGATCTGCCAGTCGACTTCCTCGGTGCGGAAGGCGAAGTGATCGCACATCACGCCGCCGACGACGCCGGCGCCGAGGTCCTTGACGTCGACCACGTCGGGCCGCAGCGTCCCATAGACGTCACCGAGCAACAGGTCGGCGCCCGGCATGGGCCGGCCGTAGGTGTCCCGCAACTCGTCGATGAGGTTGTCGATCGAGCCGGGCACGTCGAGCTGGGCGTAGACGTTCAGATTGTGGCCGAGGATCGTCAGGACCGCCCCGTCGAAAACGAGTTCCAGATCGGCGAAACCGCCCTGGCGACGGACGCGCAGCTTGTCGGGCCGTTCCAGCGTGGTGACGCCGGACTGGGTCAGGGCGAGTTTCTGCCCTTCAGCACTGACGACCTCGAAGGTCGTGTCGAAGTCGAAGGCGATGCGCTCCTCGCTGGCCAGATAGTCGGACATCGCCTTCAGCCTGTTCAGGGCGTATTCCTCGTCGGCCGCGGTGGGCGGTGCGGCGACGGCCGCGGCCATCGCCATGGCGAAACCGACCGCCAGGGGACGACCCGGTCTAAACCATGGGCCGAAGAGAATCATCGTTCGTTCCTCCTTATGATGGACAGCCCGCGTAGGGCGGGGCCAAAGCGATGCGTGACCCGCCGCATGCGTCGCTTACCGCGAACGTCCGGCACGATAGCCCCTGCGTCGGGTCCAAGCCAAGCCGGGGATCTGGACCGCGTCGTTCGGCGGGTCACGCGGCGCTTTAGCCCCGCCCTACCGCGTCGCTCACGGAAACAGCGGCGCCTGTTCCAGGCCTGCCGTCTCGGCCAGCCCGCACATCAC
>CAZBWP010000105.1:0-7846 GCA_964495295.1 uncultured Rhodospirillaceae bacterium
GGGGACGGCGCGGCGGGGCGCGGGCGCAAGCTCCGGGTCAGGGAGCGACGAGCTCCCTGCGCAGCGCCTTTTCCGACTGCCACACCTGCCAATAGACGCCCCAGCGCCGTCGCAGGGCCGATGGCGGCTCGCCGAACAGCCTGAGGCCGATGGCGAACGCCTCGGCCGCGAGCGCGGCCTGCCGGCGTTCGGCGAGGCCGCGGCGGCTGGGGCCGATCGGGCGAGGTGACACCGCCGATCCCTTGGGCGCGAGCCAAATCCGGCTTCGGCCGGCTCTCCGCCCGCTGCGGTTATCTCAGGTGAATGTCCGAAACGCCGTGCGGGCGTACACAGCCTGAGCACGGCACTCATGGCGGGCGGGCCGTCCTCCGCGCCTCCCTTGCCATGGAGAGTGCTTCCCGACACCGCTGGGACACCTCGGAAGATACGATGCCCCGTCTGGTTCTGTTACGGCACGGCCAAAGCATTTGGAACCGCGACAATCTGTTCACCGGCTGGACCGACGTCCCGTTGTCCGAGGCCGGTGTGGCAGAGGCCGAGCGGGCCGGCCGGTGTCTCGTCGATGACGGGTTCCGGTTCGATGTCTGCTTCACGTCGTACCTGCGACGCGCGATCCACACGCTGCACATCGCGCTCGACGTCATGGACCAATTGTGGTTGCCGGTGGAAAAGAGCTGGCGGCTGAACGAACGCCACTACGGTTCGTTGCAGGGTCTGCACAAGGACCAGATGCGCGAGATGGCCGGGAAGGAGCAGGTCCACGCCTGGCGCCGCAACTTCTCCGTCAGGCCGCCCGCCCTCGACGTCGATGACCCGAGGTTCCCCGGTCACGATCGGCGGTATACGGCGCTGTCGGATGACGAGATGCCGCGGACGGAGAGCCTGGAAGACACGGTGAAGCGCACGCTTCCCTATTGGGACGAGGCGATCGCGCCGGCGCTCGGGGCAGGCCGGGACGTGCTGATTTCGGCGCACGGCAACAGCCTGCGCGGCCTCGTCAAGTACCTGGAGACCATCTCCGACGATGACATTCCGGGCCTCGAAATCCCGACCGGCGAGCCGTGGGTCTACGATCTGGACGACGCGCTTAAGGTCGCCGGTCGACAGGTCTTGGAGGCAGCGTCGTCCTGATGGCGCGGCGGACTCGCAGCGCGCCGGGGGCCGGCGCCGAACGTAACGACGGGAGGTGGTGTGTGAAGTCTTGGGCATTGGACTACGAGGGCTATGTTCCCGAGCAGGAGGGGCTGCGGGAGACCTTGTGTGCTCTCGGCAACGGCTATGTCGTCAGCCGCGCCGCCACCCCGGATGCGGTGGCCGATGATGTCCATTACCCGGGCACCTACCTGGCCGGCGGCTACAATCGCCTGACGACCGCGATCGCCGGACAGGAGATCGAGAACGAGGATCTGGTCAACATTCCCAACTGGCTGCCGCTTGCGATCCGCATCGAAGACGGACCGTGGCTCCGCCCGGGCGACGTCGCCTTTCTCGAATACCGACAGGAACTCGATCTGCAGGGCGGCATCCTGACGCGGACGCTGCGCTTCCGCGATGCCGCCGATCGCGTCACGCGATGGGACGAACGGCGGCTCGTCAGCATGGACGACAAGCACCTCGCCGCGCTCAGCGTGTCGATCATGCCGGAGAACTGGTCGGGCCGCATGACCGTGCGATCGGCGGTCGACGGCAGCGTGATCAACGGCGGCGTGGCCCGCTATCAGCGCCTCGCCAGCCGGCACCTGGAAACCGTCGAGGCCTCGTCACCCGCACCGGGCCTCGCCTGTCTGGTCAGCCGCATGACCCAGAGCCGCCAGGAGATCGCCGTCGCCACGCGCACCACGATCGCCGTCGGCGGCCAGACACGGTCGACGGGGTGGCGCCCGGAGGTCCTCGCCGACCTGGTCGTCCACGAACTGTCGCTGGACGTGAGCACGGGGACGCCGGTCGATGTCGAGAAGGCGGCCGCGCTGTTCACCTCCCGCGATGCCGCGCTTTCTTTCGGCACCGGGCCTGGAAGCGGTGAACGCCGCCCGGCGGGCGCCCGCCTTCGGGGTGATCGAGGAGCGGCACCGGCTGGCCTGGCGTCATCTCTGGGATGCGTGGGACATCGAGATCGACACCGGAGCGGACGCAGACACGCAGATGAAGCTGCGGCTGCACATCTTCCATCTCCTGCAGACGGTCTCCGCGCACAGCATCGATCGCGACGTCGGCGTGCCGCCGCGCGGCTGGCACGGGGAGGCGTATCGCGGCCACATCATGTGGGACGAGTTGTTCATCTTCCCGTTGGTCAACCTTCGGCTCCCTGTGCTCACCCGGGCGCTGCTGCAGTACCGCTACCGCCGCCTGCCGGAAGCCCGCCGCGCCGCGGCGGAAGCGGGCGCCGCCGGTGCGATGTTTCCCTGGCAGAGCGGCAGCAATGGCCGCGAGGAAAGCCAGAAGATTCACCTCAACCCGATGTCCGGCAACTGGATCCCCGATAACAGCTACCGCCAGCGGCATGTCAATGCCGCGATCGCCTACAACGTTTGGCAATACTATCAAGCGACTGCCGACCGTGAGTTCCTGTGCTGGTATGGTGCCGAACTGCTGGTCGAGACGGCGCGGTACTGGGCGAGCCTGGCCCGCTACTCCGCCGCGATCGACCGCTACGAGATCACCGGCGTGATGGGGCCCGACGAATTCCACACGGCCTATCCGGGGGCCGATCCGAAGACGGCGGGCGGGCTCGACAACAACGCCTATACGAACATCATGGTGTCGTGGGCGCTGACGCGGACCCTCGATGCCTTGGACGCCCTTCCCGAGCAGCACCGCCGCCGGTTGTGCGAGGCGCTCGCCGTGCGCGCCGACGAGCGGCGGCTGTGGGACGACATCAGCCGCAAGCTGCGCGTGCCGTTTCATGGCGACCGCATCATCAGCCAGTTCGACGGCTATGCCGATCTGAAGGAATTCGACTGGCCGGGCTATCGCGAGACATACGGCGACATGCAGAGGCTCGACCGCATTCTCGAAAAAGAGGGTGACACGCCCAATCGCTACAAGGCGTCCAAACAGGCCGACGTCCTGATGTTGTTCTATCTGTTCTCGGCGGATGAATTGGCCTTGATTTTCGAGCGGCTGGGGTACGAGTTCGATCCCGAACTCATCTCGCGGAACATCGAATACTACATGCGGAGAACGTCGCAGGGCTCGACGTTGAGCTGGGTCGTGCACGCCTGGGTGCTGGCGCGGAGCGACCGCGCGGGCTCCTGGAGCCTGTTCTGTCAGGCGCTCAACAGCGATTTCCGCGACATCCAGGGCGGAACCACGCCGGAGGGCATTCATCTCGGCGCCATGGCCGGGACCGTCGATGTCATCCACCGCTGTTTCACCGGCATCGAGATGCGCGCCAACGCGCTGCATTTCGATCCGGCACTGCCCGACGGCCTGAACCATCTCCGCACGGCCGTCCAGTATCGTGGTCACACCCTCGACGTCGAGGTCGATCACGAACGCCTGAAGATCACCGACCGGCCCTCCACGGCCCATCCGATCACCATCGCCTACCGCGGCCATGTTCGTGACGTCTCGCCGGGGGATACCTACGAGTTTCGCCTGATCAAGCCCGAGGACCGCATCCGGGAGGAGAGCCGCGCGATCACGGCCCGGCAGGCGACTGCCGCAGCAAAGGGATGACAGCCATGCCCGCAGATGCCCACCTGGTCCGTTGGTTCACCGACATCGGCCGCTCCGACACCGCCGTCGTGGGTGGCAAGAACGCATCGCTCGGCGAGATGATCAAGAACCTCGCGGACGCAGGCATTCGCGTTCCGAACGGCTTTGCGACGACCGCGGACGCCTACCGACAGTTCATCGAGCATAACGACCTTCGGGAGGAGATCGGCCGGACGACCGCCGGTCTCGACGCCGATCGGGGCAACTTGGCGGACGTCGGCGAACGGGTCCGCGGCCTGATCCGTGAAGGGGTGCTGCCGCCGGACCTCGCCGAGGCGATCCGCGAGGGCTATCGCCGGCTTTCCGAGCAGAGCGGGCGGGAGGACCTCGACGTTGCCGTGCGCAGCAGTGCGACGGCGGAAGACCTGCCGGAAGCGAGTTTCGCCGGACAGCTCGACACGTACCTCAATATCCGCGGCGAAGCGCGGCTGCTCGAAGCCTGCAAGGACTGCTTCGCGTCGCTGTTCACGGACCGCGCGATCAGCTACCGCGAGGAGCACGGGTTCGATCATCTGCAGGTGGCGCTGTCGGTCGGCATTCAGGAAATGGTGCGCTCCGATGAGGCCGGCTCGGGGGTGATGTTCTCGATCGACACCGAAACCGGCTTTCCCGACACCGTCCTCATCAACGCCGCCTGGGGGCTCGGCGAGACCGTCGTGCAAGGCATCGTGGATCCGGACGAGTACCACGTGTTCAAGCCGTTGCTCGGTGACGAGACGGTGCGGCCGATCGTTGCGAAATCGCTCGGCGCGAAGGCCCGGAAGATGGTCTACGCGGCGGCGGACGGTGACAGTGCCGAGCTGGTCGAAACCAGCGACGACGAGCGTTCGAGGTTCGTGTTGAGCGATGACGAGATCCTGCCCCTGGCGCGCTGGGCCGCGGCGATCGAGCGGCACTACGGCCGGCCGATGGACATCGAGTGGGCCAAGGACGGCGAGACGGACACGCTCTACATCGTGCAGGCGCGGCCGGAGACGGTCCAGTCGCAACGGGGCTCCGCATCGCTGCGCGCCTATCGGCTGAAGGGATCGGGCAAGACACTCGTCTCGGGCCTGGCGGTCGGCGCCTCGATCGCCACCGGCAAGGTGTGCCGGCTCGCAAGCGCCGATGAGATCGACCGTTTCGAGGCGGGCGGGGTGTTGGTCACCGGCATGACCGATCCGGACTGGGTGCCGATCATGAAGCGGGCCGCGGCGATCGTCACCGACCACGGCGGGCGCACCAGCCATGCCGCCATCGTCAGTCGCGAACTCGGCCTCACCGCCGTCGTCGGCGTCGGCGACGCGACCACGACGCTTGAGGACGGCCAAGAGGTGACCGTGAGCTGCGCCCAGGGCGACGAGGGTTTCGTCTACGAAGGCGCGATCGACTTCGACGTGACCGAGATCGATATCGACGAGATCCCGAAAACCGCGACGCGGGTCATGGTCAACCTGGCCAATCCCGCCGCCGCGTATCGCTGGTGGCAACTGCCGACGGACGGCGTCGGCCTGGCGCGCATGGAATTCATCATCGGCAACATGATCAAGATCCACCCCCTCGCCCTGCTGCATCCCGACCGGGTGGAGGATGAGGACGCGCGCCGGCGGATCGAGGAACTGACACGCGGCTATGACGACAAGCCGGAGTACTTCGTCGAAACCCTCGCGCGCGGCATCGCCCGCATCGCCTCGGCCCATCATCCCAATCCCGTCATCGTGCGGATGAGCGACTTCAAGACCAACGAGTATGCGGGGCTGATCGGCGGCCGGAGTTTCGAGCCCGAGGAGGCCAATCCCATGCTCGGCTGGCGGGGCGCGAGCCGCTACTACAGCGAAGGCTATCGCCAGGGGTTCGGCCTCGAATGTCGGGCGATCCGCAAGGCGCGGGAAGAGATCGGCTTGCGCAACATCGTGATCATGATCCCGTTCTGCCGGACGCTGGAGGAAGCGGACATGGTCCTCGATGTCCTCGCCGACGAGGGGCTGGTGCGCGGCCGCGGCGGTCTCGAGTGAACCGCGCCGGGTTTGCCGGAGGCTCCAACTCCTGAGTAGGATGGAGCATCATGAGCAAGACTACGAACAAGTATTCCCCTGAAGTGCGGCGACGAGGTGCTCGTCGCCGTCCGCCGCGCCATCGAAGGCGAGGATCTTCCCGGCTTGCGGCAGCGGGTCGAGGCGGAGTTCCTGCAGATGGACGAGGGCGAACGCTTGGCCCGCAGTGCCACCGCCCGCCTCGAAGCCGGCATCGTCCGCCGCTTCGTCGCCTTCGAGGAGTGATCGTCTTGGCCGAGCGTCGCGCACGGGACGACCCGGGGTCACGGCGGGGGTTTGCGACGACGGTCGGAAGGAAGGCCGAGCGCAAGCGCAAGCGCAAGCGCAAGGCGCAGCGGGAAGGGCGGAGAAGCCTCCTGTTCGGGCTCGGCATGTTCGGACTCGTCGGCTGGTCCGTGGCCGTCCCGACGGTGCTCGGCACGCTGCTCGGGTTGTGGTTGGACGGCCGGTATCCCGGGCCCCCGTCGTGAACACTGACCTTTCTGTTCGCAGGGGTCGTGATCGGCTGCCTGAACGCCTGGTACTGGGTGCGGCGGGAGAGCCGCAATGACTGAGACCTGCCCGGCCGCTTGGCGAACGGCCCACGCGAGGGGGATCGGTGATGGACACCCGACATCTGACCTTGCTCGCCCTCGGGTGGTGCTGGTCGCCGCCAGCCGCTCCCCGGAAGTCAAGAATGCCGTGCCGGCGGTGATCATCGGCACCGCGGTGACCTCCGGAGTCATCGGGCCGATCTTGGCTCGCCACTCCGTCGTCGGCATCGGCGAGGCAAAGGCCCCTTCCTGATGGAGGGACTGGGGAAACCAAGGGTGCGTCACGATGTCGATGATGATCGAGCTGATCTTTCCCTTTGCCGTTGGTGGACTGCTTGGAGCGTTTTACTTCTACGCCCTGTGGTGGTCCCTCGGCCGGCTCGGCCGGTCGCGGCATCCGCTTGCCTGGTTGCTGGGCAGCGCCGGAATCCGTATCGCCGGGCTCGTCGCCCTTTTCTATCTCGTCATGGACGGCCAGTGGGAGCGCCTGGCGGCCTGCCTTCTCGGCTTCGTCGTGGCCCGGCTGGTGCTGATCCGGCGGTTGCGCCCGAAGGCGACCGCCGACGCCTTGGAGTCGCGACCATGAGCGGGGTGCACCATGCAGATTAGCCCCGACCAGGTGATCCTCTGGCACGTCGGCCCGTTCCACCTGAACGCGACGATCGCCTTCACTTGGCTGGTGATGGCCCTCATGGTGATCGGCGCCCGGCTCATCACGGCGCGCCTCTCGTCCTCGGAAGAGATGTCGCGCTGGCAGAACCTGCTCGAGGTTCTGGTGACCGGCCTGCGTGATCAGATCCGCGACGTCAGCCGGCAGCGCCACGCGCCGCTCGGGACGGAACCCCGGCCAGGGGCGACAGCCGCCATCGTGTTCGGCTCGGATCACGGACTGTGCGGCCGCTTCAACGAGGAGATCGCGGATTTAACCTGGCAGAGACTGCGCGATCTCGAGGTTTCGCCGCGCGCCTGCACGATGGCGGCGGTCGGCTTCCGGGTGGCCTCGCGGTTGGACGCCCGGGACGTTGACCTCGCCCGGGTCCTGGAGCTTCCTGGCTCCGCGGCGGGCCTGACCGAGACGGTTCAGACACTCGCCGTCGACATGGACGCGTGGTGCGAGGCACACGGGGTCGAACGCATCCTCGTGTTCTATAATCGTCGGACCGATGCGACCTTTGCCCAGCCGCGAACGCAATCGCTGCTGCCGCTTGCCGGTGAGGCGCTCGACGACATCATCGGCCAAGGCTGGCCGTCGCGCATGCTGCCGGTCTTCAGCATGGACGCGGAGCGCCTGCTCTCGGCCCTGCTGCGGGAGTACCTGTTCGTCGGCCTCTACCGGGCCCGCGCCGAGCCGCCTCGCGGCGATGCAGGCTGCGGAACGGAACATCGAGGAGAGCCTGGCGGAGGTCAACGCCGAGTACCGCCAACGTCGCCAACAGTCGATCACCGACGAAATCCTCGATGTCGTCTCCGGCTTCGAATCGCTCCAGTCGGAGCCTGAAACAGCCTCCACGGTCACGTCCCGCCAAGTGGTGTAGGAGCTGTGGGTAACCCGCCCGCCGGAGC
>CAZBWP010000106.1:0-7838 GCA_964495295.1 uncultured Rhodospirillaceae bacterium
GCTATGTCATCAGCACATAGGTGCCGGGGGCGTCGCACAGCGGCCGGTAGCCGGGGGAACCCACGTCGCGGACCGGCACGCGGCCGCGGCTGTGCTCGGCAAGCCAGATCTGCCAGGCCGGCCACCACGAGCCCTGGGTCGGCTCGGTGTTCGCGTACCAGGTCTCGGCGTCGGGCACCCGGTCCTCGGCGTGGTGGGTGGTCATCCGATAGGAGCGGCGCGGGTGGCCCGGCTCGTTGACGATGCCGACGTTGTGGCCGCCGCTGGTCAGCACGAAGGAGAGCGTCGTCGCGTCGCTCTGCAGGTGCAGCTTGTAGACGGAGGTCCACGGCGCCACGTGGTCCTTCTCGGCGGCGACGCAGAAGATCGGCACGTGGATGTCGCTGATGCGGACTGGCCGGCCCTCCACCTTGTAGCGGCCGTGGAACAGCTCGTTGTCGTGGTAGAGGCGGCGCAGCAGTTCCGAGTGCTGGCGGAAGGGCATGCGCGTGCCGTCGCTGTTCCAGGCCATCAGGTCGAACATCTTCTCCCGCTCGCCGAGCCAGTACTCGCGGATCATCTTCGACCAGACGAGGTCGCGGGATTTCAGCAGCTGGAACGAGCCGTGCGCCATCTGCGGATCCAGGTAGCCGCGCTCCCACATCATGTCTTCCATGAAGGTGATCTGCGAGGTGTCCATGAAGATCCCCATCTCGCCGACCTCGGTGAAGTCGACCAGCGTGGTGAACAGGGTGACGCTGGCGAGCCGCTCGTCGCCGTCCCGCGCCATCTTGGCCGCGGCGATGGTGAGCAGGATGCCGCCCAGGCAGTAGCCGACGGCGTGGATCTTCTCGTCGGGCACGATCTCGGAAATGGCGTCGATCGCCGCCATGGTGCCGAGCCGGCGGTAGTCTTCCATGCCCAGGTCGCGGTCCTCGGCGCCGGGGTTGCGCCAGGAGATCATGAACACCGTGTGGCCGCGGTCGACCAGGTATTTGACCAGCGAGTTCCGCCGCGACAGGTCCATGATGTAGTACTTCATCATCCACGCCGACTGCATCAGCACCGGTTCGCGGTGCACGGCGGTGGTCGTCGGCTCGTACTGGATGAGTTCCATCAGGTGGTTGCGCAAGACCACCTTGCCCGGCGTGATCGCCAGGTTCTGGCCGACCTTGAACGCCTCGGCGCCGGCCGGCGGCGCGTTGCGCGCGGTGCGGCCCATGTCATCCATCCAGTTGCGGGCGCCGCGCTGCAGGTTCTCCCCGCCTTCCTCGAAGGTGGTCCGGATGATTTCCGGATTGAGGAACGGGCTGTTGGACGGGGCGACGGTGTCGAGGATCTGGCGGCTGAAGAATTCGACGGCCTGCTCGTGCCGCTGCGAGACGCCGCGGATGTTGGTGGTCGCGTTGTGCCACCACTGCTGATTGAGCAGGAAGGCCTGGCTGATCAGGCTGTAGGGGAAGATCCTCCAGGTTTCGTGATTGAACCGGTTGTCCTGGAGCAGCGGCTCGATGCACGGCTCCGGTTCGTCCGCGAACAGGCACTTGACGGCGTATTCGTTGAAGCGCGTCGTCTTGCGCACCGCCTTTTCGGCCAGTTCGAACTGCTTGCCCGGCGAGGTGGCGAGGTGGACGGCCCAGTCGAACCAAGTCATCGCCAGCGACACCGGCGACAGGCCCATGGTCAGCTTCGCCGTCGTCGCGTTGGCCAGGCGGTCGACATCCGCCAGCTTCTCCGACTCGAGCAGGCCATGGTCGCCGGCGCGTCGTGCCGGGTGGGCCGCTTCCGCCTTCGCCGGCGTTCGCTCGTTCGGCGCCTTGATCATGATGGTGTCGGGCATTTTCTCGCCTCCCAGGCTTTTGTGCGTTCGCTGCCGCCGGGCGCGGCGGTCAGGCGGCTCTGGCGAACCCCCGCGCGGCGCCTGGCATGTCATTGACGTCACGCCGGCCGAGCGCCGCGTCCGTCGCCAGCGCGATACGGTCGTCGAGGGTCAGCGTCCACGGCTCGGCGAGCAGACGCTCGACATCCAAGCGCAGACCTTGCCGGCCGACATCGTCGCGCGGCATGTCCCAGCGTTCATTGAACGTGATCGGATACCGACTCATCGCACACACTCTCCGTTTAACGGGTTCGCCACTCGTACTGGAGAGACTATACCAGGAACGCGGGCGCATGACCCGTGCCGATGTTGCAGTGCAGCATTAGCTTTGACGCATGGACGGCCGGCGATGCCGGGGAGCGATCGCCTCAGCCCCCGAGAGGGCTTGGCGACGGGTCAGCCGCGATACGCCTGGAGGATGCGCTCGACGCCGAGCGTGATGGTCAGCTTCCCCTCGGCGACGTCGTGCTGGATCTGTGGCAGCATTTCGAGCACGCGCGGGTTCGACTTCAGCGAATCGAGCAGGCGATCTTCCAGCATGTTCCACATCCAGCCGATGCGTTGCTGGCGGCGCTTCGTTTGCAGTTCGCCCGTCGACGTCAGCGTTTCCTTGTGCTCGCGGACTCTCGCCCAGAGCGTGTCGAGGCCCAGATCCTTGAGGCCGCTGCACAGCACCACGGGCGGCGTCCAGCTGGGGCTGGTATGCTTCATGATCTTCAGGGCGTTGCGATAGTGCACCGCCGCCTGCTTGGCGCGCACCTCGTTGTCGCCGTCCGCCTTGTTGACGGCGATCATGTCGGCGATTTCCAGAACGCCCTTCTTGATCCCCTGCAGTTCGTCGCCGGCGCCGGGCAGTGCCAGGACCAGGAAGAAGTCCGTCATGTCCGAGACGGCGACCTCGTTCTGGCCAGCGCCCACGGTCTCGACCAGGATGACGTCGTAGCCGGCGGCCTCGCAGACCACCATGGTCGATCGCGTGGTGCGGGTCACGCCACCCAGCGTGCCCGAGGATGGCGACGGACGAATGAATGCGTTGGGATCGACGGAGAGATCCTGCATCCGCGTCTTGTCGCCGAGGATGCTGCCGCCGCTGAGCGTGCTGCTGGGATCGACGGCGAGCACGGCGACCTTGTGGCCGGCGGCGGTGAGGTGCTTGCCGAGCGCCTCGATGAACGTGCTCTTGCCGACGCCCGGCACGCCGGTGATGCCGACGCGATGCGCCCGCTGCTCGTCCGGGATCTTTCGCAAGTGGGCGAGAAAGCGCAGCAGGATCTCCTGCGCCAACTCCTGGTGGCGTGGGCTGCGGCTCTCGACGATCGTGATGGTGCGGCCGAGCAGCGCCCGATCACCGGCGAGTACGCCTTCGACATAGTCGTCGATCGTAAGGGGGCCCCGTGCCTGAGCACGGGGCGCCGCCTGGACAGCTGTCATATCATTCAGGCCGCTGCGCTCGGAACGTAGCCGAGCCGCTGGTTGAGTTTGTGGATCAGGTCGACGGCCGCGTCCGCGATCACCGTGCCCGGCGGGAAGATCGCCTCGGCGCCGGCCTCGTAGAGCGCGTCGTAGTCCTGGGGCGGAATGACCCCGCCGACGACGATGAGGATGTCATCGCGGCCGAGCTTGGCGAGTTCAGCCTTCAGCAGCGGCACCAGGGTCAGATGTCCCGCCGCCAGCGAACTGGCGCCGACGATGTGGACGTCGTTCTCGACCGCCTGACGGGCTGCCTCTTCGGGCGTCTGGAACAGCGGGCCGATGTCGACGTCGAAGCCGAGATCGGCGAACGCGCTGGCAATCACCTTCTGCCCGCGGTCGTGCCCATCCTGGCCCATCTTGGCAATGAGGATGCGCGGACGGCGGCCGTCATTCCGCTCGAATTCGTCGACCAGCTTTTGCACCTTGGAGATCATGTCCGATTTCTCCCCGACCTCGCTGCGGTAGACACCGGAAATCGCTCGGATCTCGGCCTTGTGGCGCCCATAGACCTTTTCGAGCGCGTCGGAGATCTCGCCGACCGAGCACTTCGACCGCGCGGCGTCCACGGCCAGGGCGAGCAGATTGCCTTCACCCGTTTCGGCCGCCCTGGTCAGGGCGTTGAGCCGCTGCTCGACCTCGGCCGGATCGCGACTCTGGCGCAGCTCTTCGAGCTGGGCGACCTGTTGCCGCCGCACTTCGGCGTTCTGCACCTTGAGCACTTCGATGTTCTCGCGCTCATCCAACAGATACTTGTTGACGCCGACCACCGTCTGGCGCCCCGAGTCGATGCGCGCCTGGGTGCGCGCAGCCGCCTCCTCGATGCGCATCTTCGGAATGCCGGCCTCGATCGCCTTGGCCATGCCGCCGGCCTGCTCGACCTCCTGGATGTGCTCCCAGGCGCGCTCCGCCAACTGTCGCGTCAGCCGCTCGACGTAATAGCTGCCGCCCCACGGATCGATGACCTGGGTGGTGCCGCTTTCCTGTTGCAGGAACAGCTGGGTGTTGCGGGCGATGCGCGCCGAGAAATCGGTGGGCAGTGCCAGCGCCTCGTCGAACGAGTTGGTGTGCAGCGACTGGGTGTGACCCTGCGTCGATGCCATCGCCTCGATGCAGGTGCGGACGACGTTGTTGTAGACGTCCTGCGCCGTCAGGCTCCAGCCGGAGGTTTGCGAGTGGGTGCGGAGCGCCAGGGACTTGCTGCTCTTGGGATCGAACTGCTTGATGAGCTTCGACCAGAGCATGCGGGCGGCCCGCATCTTGGCGACTTCCATGTAGAAATTCATGCCGATCGCCCAGAAGAACGACAGGCGCGGCGCGAACTGGTCGATGGTCAGCCCCGCCTTGAGGCCGGCCCGGGCGTATTCGACGCCGTCGGCCAGCGTGTAGGCCATTTCAAGGTCGGCGGTCGCACCCGCTTCCTGCATGTGGTAGCCGGAGATGGAGATGGAGTTGTACTTCGGCATCTTCTGCGCGGTGAACTCGAAGATGTCCGAAATGATCCGCATCGACGGCTGCGGCGGGTAGATGTAGGTGTTGCGGACCATGAACTCCTTGAGGATGTCGTTCTGAATGGTCCCGGCCAGTTGCGCCGGCTTCACGCCCTGCTCCTCGGCGGCGAGGATGTAGAGGGCGAGCACCGGCAGCACCGCGCCGTTCATGGTCATCGACACGGTCATCTCGTCCAGCGGAATGCCGTCGAACAGCGTCCGCATGTCGATGATCGAGTCGATCGCCACCCCGGCCATGCCCACATCACCGGCGACGCGGGGGTTGTCCGAGTCGTAGCCGCGGTGAGTCGCCAGGTCGAAGGCCACCGACAGGCCCTTCTGACCGGCCGCGAGATTGCGCCGATAGAAGGCGTTGGAATCCTTCGCGGTGGAGAAGCCGGCGTACTGACGGACCGTCCAGGGCCGGGTCACGTACATGGTGGAGTAGGGGCCGCGCAGGAACGGCGGCAGGCCGGACATGGTGTCCAGGTGGTCCAGCCCCTCAAGATCCTTCGCCGAATAGAGCGGCTTGACCATGATCTGCTCGGGCGTCTCCCAGAGCATCTCGTCCGGGTGTTTCCCGGTTTCGGCCTTGAACCGTGCGGCCCAGGCGTCGAAGCCGCCGTTGCCGTCGGGCTTGTTGCCGGGCTCCAGGTGAACCTGGGTGAAGTCGGGGATGGTCGTCATTGCTGGATCACTCCGAGGCGCGTCAGGGTGGACTTGAGGGTGGTCAGCACGTCACCGCCCATGAAAATGAAGTCGTCGATGCCGGCCTGCTTGTAGGCATCCTTCTTGTCGCCGGGGGCGCCGGCCAGGAACAGGTACTCGCAGCCCGCGGCCTTCAAGGCCTTGGCCATGCCGTCCGCCATCTCATCGTAGACCGGATCGGCCGAGCACAGGATGGCGATGCGCGCGCCACTGTCCTTGAACGCCTGGGCGCAGCCGGCGGCATCGCCGAAGCCCGTGTTGGTCACGGCTTCGATGCCGGCAACCTCGAAGAAGTTGCGGGCGAAGGTGGCGCGGGCGGTGTGCTTGGCGATGGGCCCGAGATTGGCGAGGAAAAGCTTCGGACGGGCGCCGGTCTTCGCCTGCCAAGCGTCGGACGCATCACGCAGGGCCTCGAACGCCTCGGCCAGTCGATGGCGGGGCAGCGGCGCCAGCGTCGTGCCGCTGCCGGCGAGTGCCGACGCCATGGCGCCGATGGTGGCACCGGCGGCGGCCGCCTGCTTCACCGCGGCGGCCGTGGCCGACGCCGGGGCGGCAGCACCCTTCGCCCGTGCCGCGGCGAGCCGTTCGGTGGCGGCGGCAGTGGCGGCGGCCATGTCGGGCACCTTGATGTCCGCCGCCGGTTCCTGAATGTTCGGGAATTCGCTCACCCCGGTCAGCGGATCCCGGCGCGTCGCCAGGTTCTTCTGCCGGTCCGCCCAGGCCTTGCCGATCCTTTGCGCGAAGGATCCGTCGGCGAGCACGGCGGCGATGCCGCCGCCCTGTTCGATCTCCTGGAAATCGCCCCAGGCCACCTTGGCCAACTCGTCGGTGCGGGACTCCACATACCAGGAGCCGCCGCCGGCATCGATCACCCGGGCCAGGTTCGACTCCTCGGCGAGGATGATCTGGGTGTTGCGGGCGACGCGGCGGGAGAGGCGGTCGGGCAGGCCGATGGCGGCGTTGTACGGCAACACGGTGACGCTTTCGGCGCCGCCGATCGCCCCGGCGAAGCAGGTGACCGTCGTCCGCAGCATGTTCACCCAGGGGTCGCGCTGGCTGAGGATGCGCTCCGCCGTGGTGGCGTGCAGACGCATGGCGCGGGCCGGCGCCGATGCGCCGCACGCCTCGGTGATGCGGGACCAGAGCTTGCGGGCGGCCCGCAGCTTGCAGATCGCCAGGAACTGGTCACAGCCGATCGGCAGGGTGAACTGGATCTGTCGGCAGGCGGCGTCGATGTCGAGGCCGGCCGACGTCATCGCCCGGAGGTAGGTGACCGCCGTCGCCATGGCGGCGGCAAGATCCTGGGTCTCGCTGGCGCCGGCGTTGTGATAGGGGGAGGTGTCGACGGCGACGGCGGTGACGTGCGGATAGGTGGTGGCGGTGTGGCGGGCCAAGTCGGCGAGCTGCGCCAGCGCCGCGTTGACGGAGACGGGCAGCCTGCCATCGCCGGCGAGCGTCCCAAGCGGATCGGCACCGAAGCCGCCCAGCGCCTTGCCGGCGGCGAGGCCACGCCGCTCCCACAGCGCCATCAGCAGGCCGGCGGCCGGCAGGAATTGGGCCCCGGGTTGCAGCACGATCGGCACCAGGTCGAGGTGGATGCCGGTCAGCAGCAGATCGAGGTCGTCGACCGAATAGACCATGATGCCATCCTGGCCGGCTTGGTCGGCGGCACCATCTCCGTCCTTGCCGGAGCGGGCGGCGCGGTCGAGGCGCAGGATCAGCGACGTGACGCCGCGCTCGAGATCGCGCAGCAGCACATCGTTGGCATCCTGCGGGTCGGGATCGGTGCAGAGCTGTCGAACGTCCCAGTTGTTGACACGACTGCCGGCGGCGCTCGCGCCGCGCGTGAACGGCGTCGCGTCCGGGAAGCCCGAGGGATCGCCATCGGACGGCCAGTCCGCGCGCGTGTAGATCGGCCGGACGGTGATGCCCTCATAGCTCTTCGAGAACATTTTCTTGTCGAAGGGCGCGCCCTTCAGCGCGCGTTCCACCTCGGCGACCCACTCGTCATAGGTCGGCGCTTGGAAATCCTCGACGAACTTCATGTCGCTCATGGAATTCCCTTTATCCCCCGGATGTTCGGACATCGATTTGAATTGTTGATGCGAGAACGCTGACCCATCGCCAGCACCGGCACGGCCGGCACCGCCCTCACCCTCTGCGAACCTACGTGAGGCTGGCGTGACGGTCAAGAAAGGCCGGACCCCGCGATTCGTTTGTTCGCCCCAGGCGCGGCCCTTGAAGGCGCGCGTCGTGGCGGTTAGAAAAGCGCATGCTATGGAACACAGCATGAACGTGGATGCTTCGGCCCC
>CAZBWP010000107.1:0-7834 GCA_964495295.1 uncultured Rhodospirillaceae bacterium
TCGCCTGGACGTCGGCGGTGTCGGTGTTGGTCATCGACTGCACGACGATCGGCGCACCGCCGCCGACGGTGACCCCGCCGATGCGCACGGGAACGGTGGGGTGACGCGGGCTGGAACCTTGGTCAGGGCGCATGCCGATCTCTCCGCTCTGGCAGCGGCGCATTCGAGGACTGCGCAGGCGCTGCACGTATCTCTCTGTTTCCCGGGCACGACGGCCGAGGGGGATGTGCCGCATTCACCGGCACTCCGTCAACCGCCGCTGCCGGTTCCGTCGACGGTCGATGTGAGCAGCCGCCGCGTCGTTGTCGAGGGAGTCCAAGCCGAGGCCGAGGCGCCGGGCCTAGGGGGTGGGCCGGGCTCGGGCGTGGCGCCGGGCTCAGGGGGTACCTGGGCTCAGGGGGCCGCGATGGTCCGCAGGTCCTCCGGATCAAGGCTGACGCCGCGGCGCACCACGCCCGACTCGCCCAGCGGCGGCAACGCCCGGCCGTCGACAACCAGCAGCACGCCACCGGCATTGCCGACCGTCATACGCATCCCCGTTTGCCCCGGAACATCCATCATCTCGCCCGGCTGCATCAGCCGTCCGGCCAGCCGCCGGCCGCGACGATCGCGGATCTCGATCCAGCTCGCCTCGGTTGCCCGGATGACGATATGGTTCGGTGCATCGACGACCGCGGCCACATCGGAGCCCGCCGGCCGCGCGGCAACGTCCGCGGACGCTTCGGCCGGCGCAGCGCCGCCATCGACACCACCCGCTGCCCGGGACACGGGGGACTTGGGGGACACGGGGGATGCGGCGGTCGAATAGGCGTCCACCGACGCCCGGGTTGCGTGCGTCGTCGTGTCGTCAGCCGGCGGCGCGAGGCTGCCGCTCGCGGCGACGGGAGGCCGTTCGGCGCCGTCTGGCCGCGTCGCGGCGCCGTCCGGCCGCGTCGCGGCATCGTCTGGCCGCGTCGCGGCTTGGGCCGGCGCCACGGCGTCGTCCGTCCGATGTCGGCCGCCGGGGCCGACATCCGCCGATCGGCCCGATGCAGTGCCGGCGACCGCGGCCGTCGGCTCATCCTGCATGGAGGGTGCGCTGGCCGCGGGGGACGCGTCGCCGCGCTCCATCTCCGCCGCCGGGGCGGGGTCGGGCGCCAGAGCGGGGTCGGGCGCCGCGGTCTGCGAATGATCCGCCTGATCGTCGGTCGGAGCTCCGGAAATCAGCGCGCTCAGCTGCTCCGGGATCGGATCGGTGAGTTGGCTGACCAGCGGCTCGTCCTGCGAGGACAGCACATACCAGCCGCCGTAGGCCAGCGCCGCGATCAACGCCCCAACCAGCAGGATGCCGCCGCGCGGCGAGCCGGTCTCGTTGCTCGGCGTCGGAAAGTGCAGTTCCCGCGGCGGCGGCGCCTGATGCTCCTCGGCGCGCAGGCGGCGGATGACTTCGTCTCCGTCCAGCGCGAGGAACTCGGCGTAGGCGCGGACGAACCCGAGCGTGTAGGTGGCGCCGGGGAGCTCGCTGAACCGCCCGTCCTCGATGGCGGCGAGAAAGCTCTGACGGATGCGCAGCGCCCGGGCAACATCGGCGAGCGGAATGCCGTGCCTCAGGCGGCACGCGCGCAAGGCACTCCCGACGCCGGATACGCGATCATGTCCGATTTCGCCGTCCATCGTATCCGTCCTTGTAAACGGTTCGAGGTTGGTTGCTGCGTCTGATCCGTGAAACCGCCCTGCCGCGTCTCCGGGCCTGGAACCACGGCGACGGTTCGGCCCTTCCGAGCGCACAATGACGATCGACTTTCAGATGCGTCGCGCCCGGACATCATCGTAAATCGCCGTATTGTCGCCGTCTCTCGGAGAATTGCAAGGTCAAAACGCGGCAATCAAATGGTGATCGCGTGATCCCGCGCGTAGGCGGTCAGCGCGCTGCGAATCGTATCGTCCGGAAGGTCGCAAATGTGCGTCAAGTAGTTTTCAAGGGAAGCGATCTCCAGTGTTCTTATCATCGACTTGACCGGTCCGACCGCAAACGGCGACACGGAGAATCGCCGGACACCGACACCAATCAGCGCCAGTGCATCGAGCGGGCGACCGGCCATCTCCCCGCACATGGTCAGCGGCACCCGCGCGGCCCTGCACTTCTCGACCAAGTCTCTGACGATGCGGAGAAAAACGGGTGACAACGGGTCCAGGATCGCGGCCACGCGGGCATTGTTCCGATCGCCGGCGAACAGAAACTGCAGGAAATCGTTGGCGCCGAGCGACAGAAAATCGACCTGCGGCAACAGCCGGTCGAGCTGGTACATCAGCGCCGGCACCTCGATCATCGCGCCGACCCTGACGGACCGCGGCAGCGCCTCGCCGCGCTGCCGCCGGCGGTCCAACTCGCGATCGATGAGGCCGCGGCAGAAGGTGAATTCGCTGATTCGGGAGACCATCGGAAACATCACCGCCAGGTCGCCGCCAACGGCCGCGCGAATCATCGCACGCAACTGCTGTCGCAGCATCGCCGGCCGATCGAGGGCGATGCGGATGCCCCGCCAGCCCATGGCCGGATTTTCTTCGGCCGACCACCCCCAATACGGCAGCATCTTGTCGCCGCCGATGTCCAGGGTCCGGAAGACCACGGGCTTGCCGTGCACCGCGGCCAGGACCCGCCGGTAGAGCGCCACCTGGCTGTCCACGTCGGGCAGGCTTGAACGCACCAGGAACGGCACCTCGGTGCGGTAGAGACCGACGCCGTCGGCGCCGAACTCATCCAGATGCCCCAGGTCGACCAGGAGCCCCGCGGTGATCTCCACCGACAGTCGGACGCCGTCGCGGCTGACCGCCGGCAGGTCACGGGCCGCCGCGTAGCTGGCGATCCGGTCGCGGCGGGCCTTGATCGCCCCGACGAACGCCTGGCGCATGTCGTCGCCGGGACGAATGAATGCCTGATCATGGTCGGCGTCGACGATCACCGGCTCGCCCGCGTCGATGCGCCCGAGGGCATTGCGCACTTGGCCGAGGACGGGGATGTCGAGGGCGCGGGCGACGATGGTCGCATGGGAGGAGGGCGAGCCCTCCTCCAGGATGATGCCGCGCAGCCGCTGCCAGTCGTAGTCGAGCAGTTCGGCCGGGCCGAGATTGCGGGCGACCAGCACCACGTCGTCCGGCAGGGCTTCCGGCGGCTCGGACACTTCGCCGACCAGTCCCCGCAACAGCCGGTTGGCCAGTTCCTCGAAGTCGTGGGCGCGTTCGCGCAGGTAGGGTTCGGACGCCTGACCGAGGCGCGCCCGGATCTCTTCACAGACCTTCTGGACCGCCGCCTCGGCGGTCAGGCCGGAGTCGATGGCGTCGCCGATCCGGCTGAGCCACCCGACATCCGCGGCGATCATCCGATAGGCCTCGAGCACGTCCCGGGTGTCGCGCTCGCCGAGCGCGCCGACGATGTCCAGCATCGCGTCCAGGTCGCCGTGCAGATCGGCGACGGCGGAGCGCAGTCGCTCGTGCTCCACGCGGCTGTCGTCGGCGATGGCTTCGCGGACGGCGAAGCGCGGCTGATGGGCGACGGCGATGCCGATGCCGAACCCCTTGGTCAGCGCCAGCCCCTCGAGTCGGAGGGTGCTGAGCGCGATCCCCTCGGTCGAAGTCAGCTCGCTGAGCGCGACCACGTCGCCGCCGGCGATCAGGCCGGCGAGGACCGTCGCCACGGTTTCCAGCACCTCGGTTTCCACGTCGGTGTAGCGGCGCTGGTAGCGGTTCTGGATGGCCAGCACGCCGAGCACCCGGCCATTGCCCAGGATCGGCACGCCGAGGAACGACCGAAAGGGATCCTCGCCGGTCTCCTGACGGTAGACGAACCCCGGATGCTGCGGCGCGTCGGCGTCGGCGAGCGGCTGTCCCGAGGCGGCAATCTTGCCGACCAGCCCCTCGCCGAAGCGGAGGCGGGTGACGTGCACGGCGGCCGGTCGCAGGCCGCGGGTGGCGAACAGCTCCAGAACCTCGCCGGCGCGGCGGACGTAGATCGAACAGACGTCGGCGGCGAACTCCTCGGCGACGACGTCGGCCACGGTGGCCAGCCGCGAGGCCCCGCCCGAGTCCTTCGACATGACTTCGCGGAGGCGAGCCAGAAGGGTCCGGAACCCGAGAACGGTCTGCCGGGTGAGCATGGAGGGGGGCGGACGTCAGCCGGGGAAACGGTGGCGGCGCGCGGCGAGTGTCGCCACGGCCTGGGCAACGATTTCCTGGACGATGTCGTCGGTGGACTGCTCGCAGGTGACCATGCCGACGCTCTGGCCCGCCATCAGCGAGCCGGTTTCCACATCGCCGTCGATGACGGCGCGCCTGAGCGCGCCCGCCCAGAACAGCTCGATATCCAGTTGCGCCTGTTCGAGGGTCAGCTCGCCCGAGCGAAAGCGCTGGGAGACCGCCCGCTGGTGGTCGTTGAAGCGGCGCATGCCGTCGTTGAGCAGGGCGCGGACCGGGATCACCGGCAGCTCGGGATCCACCTGGACCGAGGCCACGGCATCCCGGGCGCTGGCGCGAATGAAGGCCCGCTTGAACGCCGGGTGGGCGATCGACTCATGCGCGCAGACGAAGCGTGTTCCGAGCTGGCAGCCGGCGGCACCCATTTCGAGATACGACACCACCGCCTCGCCGCGGCCGATCCCGCCGGCGACGAACAGCGGCACGTCGCGAACCTCGGGCAGCATTTCCTGCGCGAGGACACTGGTGGTGACCGGTCCGATGTGGCCGCCGGCCTCCGCGCCCTCGACGATCAGCGCATCGACACCGGTGCGGGTCAGGCGCTTCGCCAGCGTGACCGACGGGGCGAAGCAGAGCACCTGGGCGCCGCCGTCCTTGACCCGCCGGATCGACGCCGCCGACGGCACGCCGCCGGCCAGCACCACGTGCCCGACCTGTTGCTCCAGGCAGACATCGATCAGCGCGTCGAGTTGCGGGTGCATGGTGATCAGATTGACGCCGAAGGACGCGGATGTCGCCGCTCGGGTCTCGGCGATTTCCGCCGCCAGGGCATCGGGGCCGAGGGAGCCGCAGGCGATCACCCCGAAGCCGCCGGCGTTGGAAATCGCCGAGACCAGGGAATGCTCCGACACCCAGGACATGGCGCCGCCGAGAATGGCGAAGCGGCAGCCGAGAAACGCGCACCCTCGTGCCCACAGTCGATCGAGTTCGGCCAGGGCCGAATCGGTGATGGAGATGTCAGGTGACATCGAGACCATAGGCGGTGTGGAGCGCACGCACCGCGAGTTCGGTGTACATCTCCGCGATCAGCACGCTGACCTTGATCTCCGAGGTGGAGATGACCTGGATGTTGATGCCTTTCTCGGCCAGTGTCGCGAACATCCGCTGGGCGACGCCGGCATGGCTCCGCATGCCGACACCGATGACGGAGATCTTGACCACATCGCGGTCGGCGCGCAGGTCGCGATAGCCGACCGATCCGCGGTTGGCTTCGATCACCGCGACCGCGCGTTCGACATCGGCCTTGCCGACGGTGAACGTGAGGTCGGTCGCGGAACTGTCGGTGCCGACGTTCTGCACGATCATGTCGACGTTGATGCTGGCATCGGCCAGCGGGCCGAAGATGCCGGCGGCCACCCCGGGGCGGTCGGCAACGTGGACCAGCGTGATCTTGGCTTCGTCGCGACTGTAGGTGATGCCGCTGACCACTTCCTGTTCGAGCACCTCATCCTCCCCGACCACCAGCGTTCCCGGCTTGTCCTCGAAGCTGGACAGCACCTGCAGGCGAACCCCCTGGGTCATCGCCAGTTCAACCGCGCGCGTCTGCAAGACCTTGGCGCCGAGCGACGCCATTTCGAGCATTTCTTCAAACGTGATCTTATCGAGCTTCCGGGCGGAGGCAACGATCCGCGGATCGGAGGTGTAGACACCGTCGACGTCGGTGAAGATGTCGCACCGGTCGGCCTCCAGCGCCGCCGCCAAGGCGACGGCGCTCGTGTCCGAGCCGCCGCGGCCCAGTGTCGTCACTCGATGGTCGGCACCGACGCCCTGAAAACCGGCGACAACCGGCACCTCGCCGCTCGCCATGCGGCGCCTGAGTTCGGCGGCCTCGATCCGCTGGATGCGCGCCCGGCCGTGCGCGGCGTCCGTGTGCACCGGGATCTGCCAGCCCTGCCACGACCGCGCCGGCACGCCGATCGACTGCAGAGCGAGGGCGACCAGCCCGGTGGACGCCTGCTCCCCGGACGCGACGACGACGTCGTATTCGCGGGCGTCATGCAGTTCGCTGATGGCCGAGACGAGATCGACCAGGCGATTGGTGACCCCCGCCATGGCCGAAACCACCACCGCCACCTCGGCGCCGCTCTCGACCGTCCGCTTGACCCGCTCAGCGACGGCGCGAATGCGCTCGACGTCGCCGACCGAGGTCCCTCCGAATTTCTGCACGATGCGTGTCATGGCTCGACCACCGGGTTGTTCTGCACCGCCCCCTCCCCCTGTACGAGTGACGCCGGCGCCGAGCTTCACAGATCGACTCGGGCCGCAGCCGCCAAGGGAAGCTCGGTCTTCGACCTGTTGCAGGGACGAAATCGCGCCTAGATACTGTCAGGGACGCGCAGACGCAAGCGGCGTCGCCGTCGAGCAGGAGGGTTAGGTGATACCATCGACCGCGGAGGCACGCACGTCCACCGCCACGTCCGGCACCGCATCGGCCGACGAAGTGGCGCGCTTCGCTGCGCTTGCCGACGCCTGGTGGGACCCGAACGGGGCCTTCCGGCCGTTGCATCGGCTCAACCCGGTACGCGTCGCCTACGTGCGCGACCGCCTCGTCGCGCAGTTGGCGCACGGGTCGACGAGCGCCCGGCCGCTCGCCGGCCTTTCGGTACTGGACGTCGGATGCGGTGGCGGCCTGCTCGCCGAACCGCTGACCCGGCTCGGCGCGCGGGTCACCGGCATCGATGCCGACGCGGAGGGCGTCGCCATCGCCCGGTCGCACGCGGCGATGGCCGGGCTGGCCATCGACTACGGCGTCACCACACCGGAAGACCTGGTGGCCACGGGCCGCGTTTTCGACGCGGTCGTCAGCTTGGAAGTGGTCGAGCACGTCACCGATCCCGACGCCTTCCTGCAGGCCCTGGTGCGGCTGACGCGCCCTGGCGGCGCGCTGGTCATGGCCACCATCAGCCGGACGCTGGCCTCGCTGGCACTCGCCAAGATTGCCGCCGAATACGTGCTGCGCTGGGTGCCGGCCGGCACCCATTCCTGGGCGAAGTTCGTGAAGCCGTCGGAGTTGGCGGCGGGCCTGCGGCGAGCGGGGGCGACGCCGATCGACGCGCGCGGCATGACCTACGATCCGCTGCGTGGCACCTGGTCGCTGACCAATGATCTTTCGGTCAACTACCTGATGGCGGCCACCGTGCGGTGAGCCGGCGCCGCGGTCAGTCGTTCCGCCGGTGGAACCACGGCAGCGGCAGCACCTCGATGCCTTCCTCGCGCAACGATTGCGCGTCATCCGCTGAGGCCTCGCCGTAGATGCCGTGCGCCTCGACCTCGCCATAATGGATGCGACGGCTCACCTCCGGGAACGCCGGACCGACGTCGACGCACCTCTCCTCGATGTGGCGCCGAAGGTGATCCATGACGGCGCGGAGCGCCATGGCCGCTTCGGCCGAAGCATGGGTGACCATTTCGGCGGACGCTTGGGTGGCCGCGTCGGCAGCGGGGTGGGGAGCCGGCGGCGGGTTTCGATCGTCCCGCGCCCCGCGCGCGACAAAGGGAGCCATCGGCGCCTTGGCGATCTGATCATCGCCGCACAGGGGGCACGTCACGGCATGGGCCGCGGCCTGCTCGTCGTACGCGGCCGCCGAGCGGAACCATGCCTCGA
>CAZBWP010000108.1:0-1543 GCA_964495295.1 uncultured Rhodospirillaceae bacterium
GTGCACGCCGCTCTTCATGTGCGCGAAGAGCTGCATCTCGCCGATCCTGGCCAGAAACTCGACGACGGCGCGAAAGTCGGGCAGCGCCGGGCCGGTGTCCGGTGCCGATTCGGCGCGCGGCGCCGGCTGGCGCTGCGCCGCCGTTGCCCCGCCGCCGCCACTGGACGATTCGAGGCGCGGTGCCAACGCTGGCGCCTGGGCACGGGGCGCGGCGGTATTTTGCACCGCCGACGCTGACGGCCCGGCGGTTTTTTGCGCCGCCGACGGAGCGGCGGCCGGGGGCGCGGCGGTCGGCGCTGCCCCGCCGTCTTCCAGGCGGCGCAGCGCCTCTTCGGGGGTCGGCAGGCGGGCGGCGTAGGCGAGGCGCACCAGCAGCATTTCCACCGCCTGGATCGGCGCCGACGCCATGCGCACCTCGCCGAGCCCCTTCAGCAGCAGTTGCCAGGCCCGCGTGATCTCGGCGATGCCGAGCTTTTCCGCGTTCTGGCGGCCGCGCACCCGTTCGGCCTCCGGCACGCCCGGGTCGGCGGCGGCGGCCGGCGCCACCTTCAGCCGCGTCAGCCAGTGGGCGAGCTCCAGCAGGTCCTCGACGATCACCACCGGATCGGCGCCGGCCAGGTATTGCGTTTCCACCAGCTCCAGGGCGGTGCGCGCATCGCCAGCCATCGCCGCCTCGAACACGTCGAACACGACGGTGCGGTCGGCGAGGCCGAGCATGCCGCGCACCGTTGCCGCGTCCACCGGGCCGGCCGCATGGGCGATCGCCTGGTCGAGCAGGGAGAGGCCGTCGCGGACGCTGCCGTCGGCGGCCCGCGCGATCAGGTGCAGCGCCGCCGGCTCGACGGCGGCGTGCTCCCGCTCGACGATGCTCGCCAGGTGCCGGGCGAGGGTGGCGGCGTCGACGCGGCGCAGGTCGAAGCGCTGGCAGCGCGACAGGACGGTCACCGGCACCTTGCGAATCTCGGTGGTGGCGAAGACGAAGCGGACGTGATCCGGCGGTTCCTCCAGCGTCTTCAGGAGCGCGTTGAAGGCGCTCTTGGACAGCATGTGGACCTCGTCGATGATGTAGACCTTGTAGCGCGCCATGCCGGGCCGGTAGCGGGCGCCGTCGATCAGCTCGCGCATGTCGTCGACGCCGGTGTGGCTGGCGGCGTCGATCTCCAGCACGTCCACGTGGTTGTCGGCGGCGATGGCGCGGCAGTGCTGGCAGGCGCCGCAGGGGGTCGCGGTCGGCCCGCCGGTGCCGTCGGGGCCGACGCAGTTGAGGGCGCGGGCGATGATCCGGGCCGTCGTCGTCTTGCCGATGCCGCGGACGCCCGACAGCATGTAGGCCTGGGCGAGGCGCCCCGACGCGAAGGCATTGGTGAGGGTGCGCACCAGCGCCTCCTGGCCGACCAGACCGTCGAAGGTGGTGGGGCGGTAGGCGCGTGCCAGCACCCGGTACGGCGCCGCCTGAGCCCCGGGAGCGGGCGGCGGCGATGTGCCTTGCGGGGAACTCGGAGCGTCGTCGGTCATCGCTGTCCCGCGGCCGAAACGAAAACCA
>CAZBWP010000108.1:1643-7728 GCA_964495295.1 uncultured Rhodospirillaceae bacterium
CGGGGAACTCGGAGCGTCGTCGGTCATCGCTGTCCCGCGGCCGAAACGAAAACCAGGCAAAGGCGGGCGCCGACGCGGCAGGCGATCGGCGATCGGCGCCGCCGATTTCATAGGTCGGCGGCCTGCGCCGTCGATCTAATAGGTCGGCGGCTGCTGCCGCCGGGGCGGGAGACTGAACGAGCGACCCGAGCCGGGCTCGTTACGGCTGCTTCCTTCCGGACCTGACCGGGTTGGCGAGTGGCGCGTCCACCGTCAGCCTCCCACGGGCAATATCAGACGATCGCCGCCGTGACGCAAGGCCGCAGGCTTGGCCCAAGCGGCGGCCGCACGCCCGCCGGCCGCCAGGAGCGCTCAGTGGATGAAGATCGTGCCGATGCCGTGACCCGACGTGTAGCCGACGCCGAGGTCCACGGTGGTCCCCGAATCGAACGCGTAGCGCCCGTCCCGCACGGCGACGAGCCGGATCTCGGCGACCGCGCCCGGCGGCAGGCCGATGGACGAGAGGCAGGTGGCGTCGAGGGCCTCGCCGTTGACGCTGGCCGACTCGACGGCGACATTCTTGAAGAACTCGCGGGAGGCGAAGCTGTGGCGGCCGTCGTCCTCGTTGGTCAGGCGCAGGACGTAGGGACGGTCGCGCAACAGCCCGAAGACCGCGGGGGCGAAGTCCTGCTGCCGGATGCGGACGTCGAACGTCGCCGCCTCCTGCCAGTCGATGCCGTCGAGCACCGCGGAAGCCTCGCCGGCGCAGCTGCTGTTCGCCGCCGGGTCGTCACCGCTGGCGCAGCCGGCCGCCGCCAGCACCAGGAGCCCCATTCCAAAGACCTGCACCAAGCTCATCGCCCATCCCCTCGCTGGCGCCCGGCGGTCCGCCGGAAGCGCACACCAAACCCTTGTCACACTAGCAGAATCCGCGCCCATGCCGCAAATGCGGGTGGCGTGGGCGGCGGGCCTGCGTCGGTTCCTCCGGCAGCGTTGCCGACTTGCCACGCCTGTGGCACGGTGCGGCCATGTTCTCCGGCCTGCCATACGGGACCAGCGGTCTCGACCGCCTCCCGCACCTGCGCCGCGACCCGGCCTGGGTGGCGGCGCAGCGCGCGTCGCCGGGCTGCCGGATCGTCCCCGTCTGGCGCGACCGCAACCTGTTCGTCGCTCCATCGCACTCGGAGCGGGCGTACGACCTCGCCGTCGCCGATCCCGGCGATGCGGCACGGCTGTTCGGCGATGGCGGTGCCCAGGCGCTGCTCGGCATCGACGCCACCGGCCGCCCGTGGTTCGCCGTCGATCTGTCCGCCTGGGACGAGGCGGCCGTGGTCGGCCTGGTTCCCGGCGCGCGGCTCGCCGATCTGCGGCGGATGAGTGCCGCGCTCGCCACCGCGGTCGCCGGCATCCTCGCCTACGCCCGCGGCCTGCTCTACTGGCATCGCCGGCACCGCTTCTGCGGCGTCTGCGGCGCTCCGGCCGAGGACCGGGAAGCGGGCTTCCTCCGGCTCTGCACCAATCCCGACTGTGGCGCGGCGCATTTTCCGCGGACCGATCCGGCGGTGATCATGCTGGTGACGCGGCCGGGACCGGCTGGCGGCGCCTGTCTGCTCGGCCGTCAGGCGCGCTGGCCGCGCGGCATGTATTCGACGCTCGCCGGGTTCGTCGAGCCGGGGGAAAGCCTGGAAGGAGCCGTGGTTCGCGAGGTTGCCGAGGAAGCCGGCGTGCCCGTGCACGATGTTCGCTACCGCGGCTCCCAGGCGTGGCCGTTTCCGTCATCGCTGATGCTGGGGTTCCGCGCCGCGGCGCCGGCCGCGGCGCCCCTCATCATCGATCCCGACGAACTCGAGGACGCGGCGTGGTTCACCCGCACCGATCTCGCCGCGTTTCGCGAGCAGGGGCGGAGCCTGCCACGCGGCGATTCCATCGCCCGCCGCCTGGTCGAGGAGTGGCTATCGGAAGAGTCGTGATGCTCCCCGACCGGGTCTCCCATTTTGCCGCCATCTGCGGTATGAAGGACGCTCAGGCAGGAAGGAGGCGGCGCGATTTCGATGACGCTCATTCGCGAGGCGCGGCCGGCGGATGCGCCGGGCATCGCCACCGTGCATGTGGAATCCTGGCGAAGTGCCTATGCCGGACTGGTGCCCGATCCGGTGCTGGTGCAGATGAGCCGGGACGCGCACACGCAGCGGTGGGCACGGGAGATCGGCCGGCGGCGCAGCCGGGAGATCGTGCTGGTCGCCGAGCATCGTGACGCGGGCGTGGTGGGGTTCGGCAGTTGCGGCCGCCTGCGCGGCAGCCCGCTGCCGTTCCAGGGCGAAATCTACATGCTGTACGTCCACCCGGACCACCAGGACGACGGGCTGGGCAGCCGCCTGTTGCGGGGCATGTTCGCCGCGCTGATCGCCCGCGGCGTCAAATCCGCCGTCGCCTGGGTGCTGGCCGAGAACCCCGCGCGTTTCTTCTACGAGACGATGGGCGGGATGCGGGTTGCGGATCGTGATGAGCGGCTGTGGAACACCGTGCTGCACGAGACCGCGTACGGCTGGACCGACCTGGCCCGGTGGCGCGCCGAAAGCCCCGCCCGCCGCGCGCGCTAGCGGCTTGATGCCGACCGATGCGGCCCATCCGTTGGCCGTATCGAGCCGTCAGCTCCGATCCACTGGGGCAGGCAACGGTCAGTCCTCGTCGTCGTCGCCGCCCTCCTGGCGGTAGGAGTGCTGCGGAAAGACGCCGAGGATGCGCACTTCGCGCGAGAAAAAGCCAAGCTCCTCGAACGCCAGGCGCAGGCTGCGGTGGTCGGGATGGCCTTCCACCTCGGCATAGAATTGCGCGGCGTTGAACCGGCCGCCGACCAGATAGCTTTCGAGCTTGGTCATGTTGACACCATTGGTGGCGAAGCCGCCGAGCGCCTTGTAGAGCGCTGCCGGCACGTTGCGGACCCGGAAGACGAAGCTGGTCATGCATGGCCCCGACTTCGGGTGCGGCACCACCGGCTCGCGGGCCATGATCAGGAATCGCGTGGTGTTGTGCTCGGCGTCCTCGATGTTGGCGCGCAGTGATATCAGGCCGTAGGTCTCGCCGGCGAGTTCCGAGGCGATCACCGCCTGACTGCGGTCCCCCGCCGCCGCCACCTCGGCCGCCGCGCCGGCGGTGTCGACGCGGACGACGGGCTCCAGACTCAGCTCGCGGATCAGCCCGCGGCACTGGTTGAGGGCGTGCACATGGCTGTGCACGTGGGTCAACTCGGCGAGTTTGGCGCCCGGCACGCCGAGCAGGTGGTGGTTCACCCGCTGATAGTGCTCGCCGATGATGTGCAGGCCCGAGTCCGGCAGCAGGTGATGGATGTCGGCGACCCGTCCCGCCACCGAGTTCTCGATGGGAATCATCGCCAGCGCCGCTAATCCGTCGCGGACCGCCGCGAAGGCGTCCTCGAACGTGCGGCACGGCAAGGTTTGCATCTCCGGCCGCGCGGTCCGGCAGGCGAGATCCGAATAGGCGCCGAGTGCGCCCTGGAAGGCGATGGTGCGGTGGGGCTCGGCCATGGAGGGCACCCGGGCAGGCGGTCAGCGCAACGCTGGGGCGAGCAGCGCACGGGCGCGCTCAAGGTCGGCGGGAGTATCGACACCCAGTGGAACCGTGTCAACGCGGGCGGCATCGATGCGCATGCCGTGTTCCAGCGCGCGCAGCTGCTCCAGCCGCTCGCGCCGTTCCAGCACGCCGGAGGGCAGTGCGACGAATCGTTCGAGCGCCGCGCGGCGATAGGCATAGAGCCCGATATGGTGCAGCAGCGGCCCGTCGCCGGCCGGCACGGCGGCGCGGCTGAAGTAGAGGGCCCGGCCGACGACGGCGCCCGGGGCCAGGGCGACGACGGCCTTGACGACGTTGGGATCGTCACGTTCCGCGTCGTCGACGATTTCGGTGACCAGCGTCGCGATATCCACCGCCGGGTCGGTGAGCGGTCGCAGTGCGGCCCTGACGGCGTCGGGATCGATGGTCGGCAGATCGCCCTGCAGATTGACGACCACCCGATAGCGGCGGTCCGGGTCGATGCGCGCCAACGCCTCGGCGATGCGGTCCGATCCCGAGGGGTGGTCGGGGCGGGTGAGCACGGCCCGGCCACCGGCCGCCGTGACGGCGTCGGCAATCTCGGCCTCCGCCGCGGCGACGACGACCGGCCCGATGGCCGCTTCCGTCGCGCGATCCACGACGTGGGCGATCATCGGCCGGCCGTGGACGTCGGCAAGCGGTTTACCCGGCAGGCGGGTCGACGCCATGCGAGCGGGGATGATGACGATTGCGGCATCTGAAGCGAGCATGGGGTCCGGCGATTTCCGTGCGATTGATGGTGGCAAGTGCGTCCGCGTCCGTTGGACATGGGCGCCACGAGACGCTAAAGTCCGGTGTTCTGTTCGCACCCGCAAGATACAATCAAGGCATCGGCGATGAATGTGTCCCTTCTCGAGAAGTTTGGCCTCGGCACGCTGCTGTGTCTCTGGCTGATTTACGGCGCCAATTTCCTCGGCAACGTCATGGTTTCGGTCGACCGGACGACCGTCGCGACGGGAGAACGCGCGGACGAGCCGGCGGATGTCGCGGAGGCGGCGCCGGAGCCTGAGGTCGACTTCGCCGTGCTGCTGGCCTCGGCCGATCCGGCCGAGGGCGAGCGGCTCTATTCCCGGTGCCGGAGCTGTCACACCATCGAGCCGGGCGGTGCCCACGGTGTCGGCCCCAACCTCGCCAACATGGTCGGCGCGCCGAAGGCGGCCAAGGACGGCTTCAGTTACTCGGGCGTGCTGGCGGACATGGGCGGCGACTGGGATTACGCGGCTCTCGACGCGTTTCTTGAGAATCCTCGCGGCTATGCCGCCGGCACGCGCATGAGCTTCGCCGGGTTGCGGCGGCCGGATCAGCGCGCGGCGGTCATCGCCTACATGCGCGAGCATACCGAAAGCCCGCCGCCGTTGCCGGAGCCGGCGACACCCGAGCCGGAAGCCGCTCCCGAGCCGGAGGCGGCTGCGCCCGAAGGCGCGGCGACGGGCGAGCCGGAGGCGGAGACGGCGGCGGCCGACACCGGTGCGGCACCGGCGGAGGCGGGCGCCGGCGGCCTCGCCGCCCAGTTCGCGTCGGCCGATGCCGAACAGGGCGCCAAGGTGTTTCGCAAGTGCCAAGCCTGTCACAGCGTCGAGGAGGGCGGCAAGCACAAGGTCGGCCCCAATCTCTGGAACATCGTCGGCGCGCCGATCGCCGCCAAGGATGGTTTCAACTACTCATCCGTCTTGGCGGGCCACGGCGGCGAGTGGAGCTACGAGACCCTGGCCGCCTACCTCGCCGACCCGAAGGGATTCGCGCCCGGCAACAAGATGAGCTTTGTCGGCCTCAAGAAGCCCGACGAGTTGGCCGCCGTGATCCTGTACTTGCGCGATCACACGGAATCGCCGCCGCCGCTGCCCTGACCGGGGTGGCCGCCGCAGCCCGCTGGACCGGATCCGGATGAGCGATCCCGACGACGCCCTGACGCTGGCCGTGCGCTTGGCCGATGCCGCGCGGCCGATCGCCGTGCGCTACTTCCGCAGCGGCCTCGCCATCGATCGCAAGGCCGACACGACGCCGGTGACCGAGGCCGACCGCGAAGTCGAACGGCAACTGCGGGCGATGATCGAGGACGCGTTCCCCGATCACGGCATTCTCGGCGAGGAACACGGCGCTGTGCGCCTGGACGCCCGCTCGGTCTGGGTCATCGATCCGATCGACGGGACCAAGGGTTTCGTCACCGGCAAGCCGTTGTTCGGCACCCTGATCGCGATGCTTCGGGATGGCGCGCCCGTGGTCGGCGTCATCGAGGTGCCGGCCCTCGGCGAGCGCTGGGTCGGCGCCGAGGGGCGGCCGACGATCTTCAATGGCCGGCCTGTGACGGTCCGCGCGTGCGCCGATCTTCGGGACGCCTGGGTCTACAGCTCGACGCCGTACATGTTCCAGGGCGCCGATGCGGTGGCGTTCGATCGCCTGCGGGCAGAGACCCGCGAACCGGTGTTCGGCGCCGACTGCTATGCCTATGGCCTGCTCGCCAACGGCACCGTCGATCTCGTCTGCGAGGCGATGATGC
>CAZBWP010000109.1:0-7655 GCA_964495295.1 uncultured Rhodospirillaceae bacterium
AGCGGGCGCCGGCGATCGCGCTGAGCGCGGCCGAGCGAATCCTCGCCAGCGGCGAGGTGCAGGTCTGGTTTCCGGAATCCTGGCGTTCACCGGACGGCCAGTTGCAGCGCTTCCTGCCAGGGATCGGGAAGCTCCTGTCGGAGACCCGCGCCGCCGCCGTTCCCGTCTACATCGATGGCACGTTCGAGGCCCTGCCGCGCGACCGGCGATGGCCCAGGCCGCATCCCGTGCGAGTCGTCTTCGGCCCGGCCGTGTCCTTCGACGCGCTGCGCGCCGACGCTGCCGGCGACGACGACTATGACGGCATCGCCACGGCGCTGCGCGAAAGGTTGGCGGCGCTGGTGCCGGCTTCGGTGGCCACCAAGGCGGACGCGGCGGAGTAGGGGGCCGACGCACGCTTGACGGGCGGGGGGCGGCGAGCCCATGTGCTGCGGTATGGAGAGCGCTTCGCTGAACTCGCCCCTCGACCGAGCCGCCCTCGACCGAGCCGGCCTCGCCGGCGCGCTGGTGCCGGTGGCTGGTCAGGAACGGTACGTCCGGCAACGCTTCTGGACCAAGCTCCGGCGCGTGCTCGGCCGCATCCCCTTCGCCGAACAGGTGATCGCGGCGTACTTCGCGGCCACCGACCCGGCGACACCGACGCACGTGAAGGCCGTGCTGTTCGCCGCGCTCGCCTATTTCATCGTGCCGACGGACTTGATTCCCGACGTCATCGCGCTCGCCGGGTTCACCGACGACCTCGCCGTGCTGACCATCGCCCTGAAAACCTTCGCCCCCCATGTGACCGCCGAGCATCGTGACCGGGCGCGGCGGTGGCGCGATGCCCACGTGGCGGCGCCAGCGTCGCCGGGCGCCGCGTGGCGGTGACGCTGCATCGGTCGGGCGCGCCCGCGGACGCGCTCACCTTCCCGTTGACACTTGTTTCCAATCCCGACGAGCGGTAGAACGCCGACGACACCACGACCGTTAACCCCCATTTGGGGGTTATGGCTCCGGATGGAGAGCGCACCATGAACGTCATACGCGACCGATCCGGCCCCGTGGTTCTGGTGACCGGCGGTGCCGGGTTCATCGGCTCCCATACCGTCGACCGCCTGGCGAGCGAGGGCTGCCGGGTGGTGGTTCTCGATGACTTCAGTACGGGCACGCGGGAGAACCTCGCGGCGTGGGCAAAGGATCCGCGCGTCGCGGTGATCGAAGGCGATGTCGCCGACCGGTTGGACGGTCCGCTCGCTCCGGCGGTCGCACGGTACGGCGCGATCGACAGAATCATCCATTTCGCCGCCCGCGTCTCGGTCGCCGAATCGGTCGCCGATCCGTTCGCCGACATCCGCGTCAACTATCAGGGCACCGCGCAGGTCCTCGAGTATGCCCGGGCTAAGGGCGTTGCCAAGGTGGTGCTGGCATCGTCATCGGCCGTCTACGGCGATTGCGCGGACCTGCCGATCGCCGAGACGGCGCCGACCCGACCGCTCTCCCCCTACGGGGTCGACAAACTGGGCGGCGAGCATTTTCTGGGCTATTGCGCGGCCGTCCATGGCCTCGCCGGCACCGCCTTCCGGTTTTTCAACGTGTTCGGCCCGCGCCAGGACCCGGCGAGCCCGTATTCGGGCGTCATCTCGATCTTTGTCCGTCGCGCCCTCGACGGCGCACCGCTCGTCATTTATGGCGATGGTGGTCAGACGCGCGATTTCGTCTATGTCGGCGACGTGGCGGCGGCGGTCGTCCGGTGTTGTCTCAGCGACGCCGGAAACGGCGACGTCATCAATCTCGGCTCCGGCATCGAGACCCGAATCGACGATCTCGCGCGGTTGATTGTCGCCGAAGCGGGGACCAGCGCCGCGATCCGCCACGAGCCGCCCCGGTCCGGTGACATCTATCGCTCGGTCGCCAACATCGACCGGGCCGTCGAGCGCCTGGCCTTCCAGCCTGGGGTCGACCTGGCCCGGGGGCTGCAACGCACCATGGACTGGATGCGGGGCCGTCTGGCGGCAGGGCGCCCGGTGCGGGAGCTGTCGACGTGATCATCATCCTCGGCATCGGCAGGTCCGGAACCACGTGGCTCGCCAAGATTTTCGACAGTCATCCCGATACGATCTATCGGCACGAGCCCGATGCCGTCCTGCACGATGACGCGATCCCCCTGTTTCCGACTGGCGCGGAGGTGGATCGGTATCGCGACGCGGCGGCCCGCTATCTCGATGACCTGATGGCGCTCAACGACATCAGGACGCGGGGCTCGTTGCCAGTTTTCGTGAAGTCCTATCGCGGCCCGGTGGCGCGCGCCGCCCTGCGGGCCTGGATCATGGCGGTCAAGGGCCTGCAGCAGCCGTTTCCCAAATGGCCGATGCTGAAACACGCGCCCGTGCCCGATTTCGTTTCGCCCGGCGACCGCGACCGGGTGCGCTATGTCTTCAAATCGGTGAGCTGCCTGTATCGCGCCAAGCTGCTGCTCAGCGCGAAGCCCGACGCCAAGATCCTCCACATCGTTCGGCATCCCTGCGGCTATGTCAGTTCGCAGCTTCGCGGCATGCAGTTCAATCTGATGTTCGGTGGAATGTTCCTCAACGACATGGCGGCACGCCCCGAGGCGCAGCGCTATGGCTTCACGCTGCAGCGCCTCCAGGCGATGACCCTCGAAGAGCAGATGGCGGCCATGTGGGTCATCCACAACGATCGGGCGATGACCGACCTGACGGATGACCCGAACTACCGCCTGGTCGTCTACGAGGACTTGTGCCGGCGTCCATTCGACGTCGCGAAGGAGCTGTTGCTGTTCTGCGGCCTGCCGTGGAGTGACGCGACAGATGCTTTCCTGCGGCAGTGCGTCGACCACAGAGGCGACAACGAGCGCTACTTCCAGATCATCCGCTCACCGATCAAGGCCGCGACCAAGTGGCAGCAGGAACTGACGGCGGACCAGATCGAGCGTGTCATGCGCGTCGTGGCGCCGACGCGGCCCGGGGAACTCTACGCCGATCGTGACGTGCCGGTGACAGCCGAAGCGATGTCATCGTAGCCCGGCCTCCGAACGCTTCTCCGCGCGCCTCGTCTCCGGCGGATGGTCGTCATGCCAGTCGACCTCATCGACCCGGGCCAGGGAGACCGCCTCCAGGAACCGCAAGGCAGTATCACGAACGCTCAGGCACAGGGCGTCGACGGCGAGCGCCGCGGTGACGTCCTCGTCCGCCCAAGCGGCGCCGGGTTGGCGCGCGGCAACGTCGACTTGTGGTGCATCGAAGGCGGCGAGGATGTCGGCGATGGAGATTGTCTCCGGCGGCTTGGCGAGATAGTAACCACCTCCGGCGCCTTTCTTCGCGCAAACCAAACCGGTCTCCCGCAATTTGGCAAGCAGGCACTCGGTGTAGGACACAGAGTGTTGTATTCGATTTGCGAGCCAGACGGTTTTGCCAGGGCGGAGGCGGTTACACGAACGCAGCCAAGCCATTAGTTCGACGGCGAGCATGGCTTTGTTGCCGATCTGCATCAACTCTGCTCCGGTGTCGCCCCCCGCCAGTTTTTCACGTGTGCAGAAAACGCTAATGCGTCAAGGGCATTTCGGGTCGCCGGCGTCCCGCTCTATGATGGCCCGATGATCAACGCGACTCTCCTGTCCGCCGTGGGCGGTGCCCGCCACGCCTTCTTCACCCGGCACGGTGGCGTCAGCGACGGCGACTATGCGTCCCTCAACTGCGGCCTCGGCTCGGGCGACGCGCCGGAGCGCGTGCGCGAGAATCGTCGCCGAGCGCTCGCCCGCTTCGGCTTGCCGCCAGCGGCCCTCGTCACCGGTTACCAAGTCCACTCGGCGCGGGTGGCGATCGTCGACGCGCCCTGGTCGGATGATGCACGCCCGCAGGTCGACGGTCTGGCGACCCGCGTGCCCGGCGTGGCGCTCGGCATCCTCACCGCCGACTGCGCGCCGGTGCTGTTCGCCGACGCCGAGGCCGGCGTCATCGGCGCCGCGCATGCCGGCTGGCGCGGTGCGTTTGACGGCGTCCTGGAAGCGACGGTCGCCGCCATGGAGCGGTTGGGCGGAGCTGCCGGGCGCATCGTCGCAGCGGTCGGCCCGTGCATTCGGCAGGCCTCGTATGAGGTGGGGCCGGAGTTCCGGGAAACCTTCGTCAGCGCCGATCCAGCTACCGCGGACCTGTTCATCGCCTCCGAACGGCCCGACCATCATCGCTTCGACCTGCCCGGTTATGTCGGCCACCGGCTTCGACCGGCCATCGGCGCAGTGGAGATCCTGGCACACGACACGTGCGCCGATGCCGAAGCCTTTTTCAGCTATCGGCGCATGACGCTCACCGGAGGCGGCGACTACGGCCGCCTGCTCTCGGCGATCGCGCTCCGCTGAACCAACTGCTGGGCTAAACCAGGTGCTGGGCGAAGAACGCGAGGGTGCGCTCGCGGGCGAGGGCGGCGGCGGCGGCGTCGAACGAGGCGCGGTGGTCGCAATTGAAGCCGTGCTGCGCGTGGGCGTAGACGTGGATCGGGATCGCGGGATCGGCGGCCCGGATCTTGTCCACCGACGTGAGCGGGATCGAGGTGTCCTCGGCGCCGAAGTGCATGATCACCGGGCAGCGCGGCGTCTCGTCCAGGAGATCGACGATGTGGCGGCCGTAGTAGCAGGCGGCGGCGGCGACATTCAGGCGACAGGCGGCCATCCAGGTCCACGACCCGCCCCAGCAGTAACCGACGACGCCGACTTGGCCGTCGGGTCGAAGTGCCGTCGCCGCGGCCCAGACGTCCTGCACGGGATCGTCCCAGCCGATCTGCGTGGCGAGCGCCCGGCCCTCCTCGATGCCCGCCGGATCATAGGCCAGCTCGATCTTCGGTCGCACGCGATCGAACAGCGCCGGCGCGATGGCGTCGAAACCGGCGGCGGCATAGCCTTCGGTCACCGCGCGGATGTGCGCGTTGACGCCGAAGATCTCCTGGATGACGACGACAGCACCCTTTGCCGGTGCGGCGGCATCGGCACGCCAGGCATCCAGGGTGTGGCCGTCGGCCGCCGTCAGGCGAATGGTTGCGCCCATGCTCCCCTCCCGATTAAATGCGGGTGTCGCTGCGCCGAGTATGGCGCAATCACGGCTCGCGGTCGACCGTGTCGCCGCCTCTATTGTCGCTGCCGGGGAACCCCACCGTGAAGCCGCCCGACCGTCCGCCCAACCTCAGCCGCGTCATCGACATCTTCGAGTCCATCCCGCATTGCCGGCAGCTGGGCATGACGGTGGTTGAATTGCGGTTCGGCTATGGCCTGATGCGACTGCCGTATGATCCGAAGCTGATCGGCAATCCGCTGACTGGCGTGGTGCACGGCGGCGTCATCACCAGCTTCCTCGACACGTTGTGCGGGCTCGTCGTGATGTCCTGGGTGTCCGAGGGAACGCCGATCGCGACCCTCGATCTGCGCATCGACTACCTGCGTCCGGCGCTGCCGAAGCACGACATCGTCGGCTCCGCCGAATGCTACAAGGTCACCGACAGCGTGGCCTTTGTGCGCGGCATCGCCTATCAGGAGACTTTCCGCAACCCGGTCGCCAATTGCACCGGAACGTTCATGCTCAGCTCCACGGGGTTCACCGGCCATGGCGACAGACCCGTTGGGTGACGACCAGCCACCGTACGATCCCGCCCCCGCGGCGGCCCCGCCCTCGGGGCTGCTGACGCCGGAGCGCATGGCGAAACTGCGCGCCGCCGGCGACCTGGCGGGAATCAATGCGCTGGTTCCCTATGCCCGGACGGTCGGGCTGGACGTGCTGATGGACGAGAGCGGCCTGGTCACGGTGCTGCGGTATCGCGACACCAACATCGGCAACACCCAGATCCCGGCGATCCATGGCGGCGTCGTCGGCGCGCTGCTGGAGCACGCGGCGATCCTGCATCTGGTCCGCGAAATCGGCATCGACGTCGTGCCGAAGATCGTCAATCTCTCGGTCGACTACCTGCGCCCGGCGCTGGCCCTCGACACCTTCGCCCGCGGCACGGTGATCAAGCAGGGACGCCGCGTCGCCAACGTTCGCGTCGAGGCTTGGCAGAACGACCCCGCCCGCCCCGTCGCCGCGGCGCACGCGCACTTTCTGCTGTCGTAGCGCTGCGGGGCGCGAGGCGGGCGGCTAAGCCGCCCCAGGGCTCGATGCCGACGGATCAGTCCCTCTCGCTAGGCGCTTATGCCCGCCATGCGGAACTCGGTGATCGCCTCGTCGGCGCGCAGGCGCAGTTCGCCGAAGAAAGCGTCGAGCGATTCGAACGGCCCGTGCTCGCAACCAACCGACCGCAACACTTCCTCGCGTGCGTCGTGGAGGCGGTTGAGCGCTTCGCCGAACTGCCGTTCGGGGACCTTGGCGAGCTCGAGTTCCTCGGCATAAAGGCCGTGCAGTCGCTGATCATCCGGTGACAGATTGCGTAACCGTTCAGCCAAGCCTTGCAGCGCCTGGACGGTCTCCATGGTCACCGCATCTCCCTGGTCGACCACGTCGCTCTCGGTATACCGGGCCGCCGCGTTTTCCACGTCGGCGATCAGGCGGTCTCTCCACATTTCGTACGTCATCATAGATCTCCTCTTCTCTGGTTGGTCATGCGCGCTCGCGCCGCTGCCCGGCGCCGTGCCCGTGCCCGTGAGCATGTGCATGACCGTGACCATGGGTGTGAGCGTGACCATGGCCGCAGCCGCACGGGCTCGCGGTGGCCGTTTCAAGGGGGGCACCCAGTGCCGCACGGATGGCGGCGACCGGGTCGGTCTCCTCGGTCGTGAGCACGCGGACGCCGCGCCCCTCCAGGCGGCGGATGAAGCCCTCACCGCACGAACCGACGATCAGCACATCCATCGCGTCGAGCGGGTGAGAGTTGTCGGCGTGGAAGTCGTGCATCGCCAACTCCTTCGGCAGATCCAGGCGCTCGACTTCGGCAATCGATCCGTCGGCCCCGGCCTCGTAGACGAGAAACCGGCGTGTCCGTCCTGCATGCGGCGTTACGGTGCGGAAATTCTGGCTGGCGACAGCGATTTTCATGGCGGGAGCCGTGTCCTTTCATCATTCCTGATGGGGGTCCCGTCATGCCGCCGGACCGACCATCTTGCAGATCCATTGGTAAATAGTGTATCGTAGATACCTGTTTTTGCCAAGGGGATCCGCGGTGCGTCTCACGCAATTTTCCAATTTTGCGATCCGCGTGTTGATGGCCGCAGGGCTGCGCGCTGCGGCGCCGGTCTCCGTACCCGACATCGCCCGCGAGTATGGGGTCTCCTACAATCACCTGAAGAAGGCCGCGGCCGAGTTGTGCCGTCTCGGCTATCTGGAGGCGGTGCGCGGGCGGGACGGTGGCGTGCGGCTGGCGCGCCGTCCGGAGGACATCAGTATCGGAGCTGTGATCCGGGCGACGGAAGGCAGGGTCGTGCTGGTCGAATGTTTCAACCCCGCCACCAACACCTGTCCGCTGCGTCCCGCGTGTGTCCTGAAAGGCGCGCTAGAACGGGCGACGGCGGCCTTCTTCGCGGTGCTCGACGAGTACACGCTGGCGGACCTTCTCGTCGAACCCGACGTGCTCCTCGCCCTTCTCGCCACCGAAGCGGGGGAACGGGCGCTGGCCTAAACGTTGAAGCGGAAGAGCAGGACGTCGCCGTCCTTGACGACGTAGTCGCGGCCTTCCGAGCGCAT
>CAZBWP010000110.1:0-7555 GCA_964495295.1 uncultured Rhodospirillaceae bacterium
TGATCGTCCTGTTCACGGACTTCGGACGGCAGGGGCCTTATGTGGGGCAGATGACGGCCGTGCTCCGGCGTGCGGCGCCCCACATCGACGTCATCGACCTGTTCACCGATGCCCCGTCCCGCGATCCGAAGGCCGCCGCCTACCTGCTCGCCGCCTACGCGGCGGAATTCCCTCTCGGCACGGTCTTCCTCTGCGTCGTTGATCCCGGCGTCGGTGGAGACCGTTTGCCAGCGGTCGTGTGGGCGGACGGCCGCTGGTTCGTCGGCCCGGAAAACGGCCTGTTCGAACTGGTCATTCGTCGCGCCCGCCAGCCCGCACGCTGGTGGCATATCACGTGGCGTCCCGAACACCTTTCGGCGTCCTTTCATGGGCGTGACCTGTTCGCGCCCGTCGCCGCCCAACTTGCCCGGGACGAGGTGCCGCCCGGACGGGAACATCCCATCGAGGACATAAGCCGCGGTGACTGGCCGGATGATCTGCCGCAGATCGTCTACGTAGACGTCTACGGCAATTGCATGACCGGCGTGCGCGCCTCGGTCGTGCCGGCAGATGCCGACGTGATCGTCGCCGGCCGACGCCTGCAACGGGCTGAGACATTCTCGCGCGTCGAACCTGGCGCGGTTTTCTGGTACGAGAATGCGAACGGCCTGATAGAAATCGCCGTCAACATGGGCAATGCTGCGCACAGCCTGTCGATCGAAGTGGGCACACGCGTGGACATCAGCGGCGTCCGCCAGAATTGACCGCTGGCCCGTGTCACAGGGTGGGGGCATTCAAGGAACCGGGAGCGCTCTGACATGTTCTTCGTTCGTTTTTGGGGCGTGCGAGGCAGCATTGCCTGCCCGTCACCTGACCACGTGAAGTATGGAGGCAACACGAGCTGTGTCGAGGTCGGGGTCGGTGATCACCGTTTCCTCCTCGATGCGGGCACTGGAATTCGCGGCGTTGGAAAGGTCTTTCTGGAGCGCGACGTGCGGACCATCCATCTGTTGCTCACGCATACCCACTGGGATCACATCAACGGGCTGCCGTTCTTTCGCCCCGCCTACGATCCAGGCCGGCATGTGCGGGTGATGGCCGGGCACCTCAGGGATCAGGGCGGCGTTCATGGTGCGCTCTCGATGCAGATGCACGATCCGATGTTCCCGGTGCCGCTGGACGCCATGAAAGCCATCGTTGAATACCTGGACTTCGAGGCGGGTGATGATTTCCAGCTCTATTCGGATGTCCGCGTGCGCACCGCACGGTTGAACCATCCGAACGGCGCCACCGCCTATCGCATCGAGCATGACGGCCGCTCGGTCTGTTACGTCACCGACACCGAACATGTGCCGGGCCGACCGGACCAGAACGTCCTCTCGCTCATCGAGGGGGCCGATCTGGTCATCTACGACAGCACGTACACGGAGGCGGAGTTCCCGGAACACGTCGGCTGGGGGCACTCCACGTGGAACGAAGGCATGCGTCTGTGTCAGGCGGCCAACGTCAAGAAGTTCGCGATTTTCCACCATGAACCTGACCACGACGACGCGTTCATGGACGCTTTGGAACGCGAGGCGAGCGCGGCCTGGGAGAACACCATCGTCTCGCGGGAGGGCATGCAGGTTCGACTGGACTGACGCGGAGACCCGCGCGGAACGGTATCAGCGCTCCCGAAAGGCCTCGTGTCGGAGCTTGAGCACCGGCTTGACCAGATAAAGCAGGACCGACTTGGTGCCAGTGTGGATATCGGCCGTCGCCTGCATGCCGGGCTTGATCGGCAATCCGCCGTCCTCGTCCCCGAGATGGGTTTTGTCGGTTTCCACGATCACGCGAAAGAACGGTAACCCCTGCTCGGTTGAACTCGAGTCCGGAGCGACATGCACGACGGTGCCCTCCAGCCCGCCGTAGCGCACGAAGTCATAGGCCGTCACCTTGACGACGGCGCGTTGTCCCTCTTCGACATAGCCCCGATCGGTCGGATCGAGGCGCGCTTCGACGACCAGCCGGTCGCCCGTCGGCACGAGTTCCATGATCGGCTCGCCGGCGGAGACGACGCCGCCAATCGTGTTGTAGCGGATGTTCTTGACGATGCCGTCGATCGGGCTGCGGATGTCGGCGCGGGCTCCCTGTCTGCTTGCTTCCTGGACCAATTCGCCCAATCGGGCGATCGTCTGCTCCGTCTCACGCAGTTCTTCCTGCGCCTCCCTGCGGAACGTGTCGCGCGTTTCGACGATCCGCTGTTCGGCCTCGACGACGGCGGCGCGCACGCGCGGCAGCGCCGGGGTCAGGGCCGCCAACTCGCCCTCCAGGCTCTCGACCTCCGCCTGCAGCTCCAGGTGGTCCATCTCGGCCGTCAGCTTGCGGGCGAGCAGCGCCGTCGACATGCCCAGGCGGCGGCGGGCCAGGTCCAGATTCTTGGTGACGGCGGCCTTGCGGGCTTCCAGTTCCTGGACTTCGAGGACCCTCTGCTCGACCCGTGTCTCGAGAACGGCGATGGCCGATTCCAGCTCTTGGCGTCGCGCGTCGAACGCCTTGAGTTCGGCATTCGCCAACGCCGCTTGCCGTTCCACCGCGTCGGCGGGAAAGTCGGGCTCGGCGTCCTCGACCTGAGCGGTAAGTCGAACACGGCGTAGACGCTCGCCGTCCAGCCGAGCCTGCAGTTCCTCGCGGTTGAGGGCGCGCGAGCCCAGGTCGAGACTGACGAGGATATCGCCCTCCCGCACGGCGTCGCCCTCGCGAACGTTGATGGTGGTGATGATGCCTCCCTCCAGGTGTTGGATCACCTTGACCTTGCCGCGTGGGATCACCTCGCCGGCGGCGATTGCCACCTCATCGAGTTTCGCAAAATAGGACCAGGAAACACTCGTTGCGACGACGACGATGACCAGCCAGGCGAGCGGCCGCCAAGTCGGCAATGGATGGCTGGCGAGGACGGCATCGAGGCGACTCATCATGATGCCTCCCGTGACGGTCCCGGCGACGGTTCCGGTGCTTCGGGATCCCTTGATGCCGTGGAAAGAGTCATGACCGACGCCCCCGATGCAGGTGCGGAGGATCCTGTGCTTCGACCCTTCGAGCCGCGCCCTTGCGGCGGTCCTGCGGTCGGCGACCTTTTGCCGGCACCGAGCACGCGCGGCAGGATTTCTTGGGTCGGGCCGGCAAGCGCGATCCGGCCCTTGTCCATGGCCATCAGCGACTGACAGGCGCCGAGCAGGACCGGGCTGTGGGTGACGACGATGACAAGCCGGTCCCTGCCAAGCTCGGCGATCGTCCGCCTGAGGTCGTGCTCGGCTTCCCGGTCCAGGTTGCTCGATGGTTCGTCCATCAACACCACCGCGGGGTTGCCAAGCAAGCCCCGGGCGATGGCGACCCGCTGCCGCTGCCCCGCCGAGAGCCGCGTGCCGGCTTCACCGACCTCGGTGGCGTAGCCATCGGGCAGATCGAGGATCTGCCCATGCACGCCGGCAAGCGTCGCCGCGGCGATGATGTCCGCGTCGGCGGCGTCGGGATCGCGGACGGCGATGTTGTCGCGCAACGTTCCGGCGAAGAGCGTGCACTCCTGCGGGACGTAGCCGATCCAGCGCGCAAGCTGCGTCCGCGTGAACTGCGACAGGTCCGCACCGTCGAGCAGGACGCGGCCATCGGTCGGGACGTAGAGCCCCTGCAGCAGTTTGATGAGCGTCGTCTTGCCGCTGCCGTTGCGGCCGACGAGCGCGTGCACGCCGGGCGCGCGGAACGTGTACCGGAGGCCATCAACGGCGGGTCGTCCGTCGGCAGCGTAGGCGAAGCTGACGGAGTCGACGACCAGGTCGCCGGCGAGGCGGTCGATCTGGATTTCCGCAGACGGCCGCTCGTCGGGCATGGCGAAGACCTCACCCAACCGCCGGGTGGCATCGGCGCAGGCGGCATAGGTCCGCCACTGCGTGACCAGTTGGGTCAGCGGTCCGAGCAGGCGGCTGGCCAGGATGTTGGTCGCGATGAGGGCGCCAATCGTCAACTGTTGATTGATGATGGCGACAGCGCCGACGGCGGTCAGCGCCACCGTGGTGGCCATGGTCAGCGTCGTCGCCAGATTGGTGAAGGAGTCGGCCCGAGACCCCCGGTTGATCGCGCGCTCGATGGTCGCCGCGTGGCGTTCCTCCCACAGGGGCCGCATGGCGCGGTCCAACGCCAAGGCCTTGACCGTCGTTCGGCCGGCGACGATCTCGGCGATCAGGCGTTCCCGATCGAGCGCGCTGTCCCGCTCCGCCCGGCCGGCCGACGCCATCACCGCGCCCGAGCGCCAGGCAACGAACACGAAGACCGGCAGGATGACCACCAGCACCCAGGCAATCGGCTCGGCGATCACGAAGACGAGTCCGAGAAACAGAATGGCGAACGGAAGATCACAAAGCAGTACGGCGGATGCGCCCGACACGGCGTTGCGAACGATTTCGACGTCGCGGAACAGGGAATGCCACGACGCTGCTGGGCGGCTCTCCAGGGCCGGCAGCGGCAGCGCCATCATCTTGTCGAACAACCTGCGGCCGACTTCGACGTCGGCGCGCGCCGCGACCGTCTGCAGGATCCGGGCTCGCGATTGCCGCAGGATCCAGTCGAACACCAGGACCGCTGCCATGCCGATGACCAAGCCATGCAGGGTGCTGAGGCCCGCATGGAACACGACGCGATCGTAGATCTGCAGCACGAAGACCGGAACCGACAACGCCATCAGGTTGACGAAGAACGACATCGCCAGGACTTCGCGGAAGGTCGGCGCCAACGACACCAGGAATGGCCGGAACCAGGATTTCAATTCGTGCGCGGTCATGGGCACGGAGTATACGCTGCCGTCGGAAAGCCTACCACATAACGTTGTTTAGGATTTCGTGAGGTTTACACCAGCGCTGACTCCCGGAGTGGAGTCAGCCGCCGCCGACGCGCTTGACCGTCGCTTGCGGGGAGTCGCACAAGGGAGGGCAGGGGTTGGCGCCGGGAGATCGTAACACCATGGCGGGTGCGGCGGGGACGAGGTCAGCGTGGTTCAGCCGGCTCAAACGCCTTTTCGGCCTCGACCGGATCGCCGGACTCGTCGTCCTGGCCTTGTTGCTCGTCGTTTATGTCCTCGATCCCCTGCCGGTCCAGATCCTGCGGGTCAAGCTGTTCGACCTGTACCAGGTGCTGAAGCCGCGCGCGGTCATCATCGAGCCCGTGACCATCGTCGATATCGATGAGGACAGCCTTGCCGAGTATGGCCAATGGCCGTGGCCCCGCGTGCTGCTCGCCGAACTTGTCGAGAAGATCATGGCGTTGGGCGCGGTTCAGGTGGCGTTCGACGTGGTCTTTCCGGAAGCGGACCGAATGAATCCGGCGAATGTCGCGTCGATCCTGCAGGGGCTCGACGACGAAACGCGCCGCATCATGCTGCGCCTGCCCAGCAACGATGAGATCTTCGCGTCCAAGCTGTCCGCCTACCCCGTCGTTCTCGGACGGCACGGTTTCAGCACCACGCGGGAGGACGACGGCATCGTCGCCTTGAAGCGGACCGTGCATGCAAAGAGGACCCTGAACGCCCCCGATCCGTTGTCCGTGGTCGTTACGGCGCCGGGACTGATCCGCAACATTCCGATCCTCGAGTCGGTGGGCAAAGGGCACGGCTTCATCACGATCTTCCCCGAACAGGATGGAATCGTGCGGCGGGTGCCGACGGTGATCGGCTACGAAGGCGAGCTCTATCCGGCGCTGTCGATGGAGATGCTGCGCGTGCTGACCGGCCGCCCGGCGGTGATTGCGGAGTTCAACGACGCAGGCATGACGGCGTTGAGGATCGACCGCCGGCTGCCGACGATTCCGACCGACCGGAACGGCCGCGCATGGCCCTACTTTTCCCTGCCCAACCACGGCAAGTACGTTTCCGTGAAAAGCGTGCTGGAGGGAACCGCCGACCCGAACCGGTTTGCGGGAAAGCTGGTGATCCTTGGCACGTCCGCGTTCGGGCTGCACGACATTCGGTCGATCCCGACGGCAAGCCTCGTCCCGGGCGTCGAGGTGCATGCCCAGGTTATCGAGAGTGCGTTGACGGAATCGTTCCTGAGGCGTCCCGGCATCATGCTCGGCATCGAGGCGGCGATCGTCCTCGCGGGCGGGGTACTGCTGATCTGGCTGGTGCCGTGGATCGGCGCCAAGTGGTCGGCCTTGTTGTTCATCGCCATCGCCGGCGGTGCTGCCGGGACGGCATGGTATCTGTTCACCGGCTACCTTCTCCTCTTCGACGTCGGCTATCTCACCATCGCCCTGTTGCTCCTCTACACGCTGCTGACCTTCTCCGGCTACGCCAGCGAGGAGGCGAGCCGCCGGCGCGTCCGCCAAGCGTTCGGTTTCTACCTTGCGCCGGCGATGGTCGAGAAGCTCGCCGAGGATCCGGGGCAATTGAAGCTCGGCGGCGAGACCCGCACCATGTCCATCCTGTTCTGCGATGTGCGCGGCTTTACGACGATTTCCGAGACCTTCAAGGGGCATCCAGAGGGCCTGACGTCGCTCATCAACAAGCTTCTGACGCCGCTGACGGCCGTCATCCTGGATCGCCGGGGGACCGTCGACAAGTACATGGGCGATTGCATCATGGCCTTCTGGAACGCGCCGCTGGACGATCCCGACCATGCTCGCCACGCCTGCCTCGCCGCTCTGGAGATGCAAGCCGTAATGGGCCCGTTGAACGAGCGACTGGGCGCGGAAGCACTCGCCGAGGGACGCGACTTCCAGCCGCTCGCGGTTGGCATCGGCGTCAACACGGGCGACGTGGTCGTCGGCAACATGGGCTCCGATCAGCGCTTCGACTATTCGGTGCTGGGCGACGACGTCAACCTCGCGTCCCGGCTCGAGGGGCAATCGAAGAGCTATCGGGTCGGCATCGTCGTTGGCGAAAACACGCGAGCCCGCGTGCCCGATCTCGCGTTCCTGGAACTCGACCTGATCAGGGTCAAGGGCAAGCGGACCGTCGCGCGCATCTTCACGCTGGTCGGCGACGCTACCACCAGGACTGGCAACACTTTTCCCATGTTGGATGCGGCGCACGACCGATTTCTTGCCGCCTATCGCGCGCAACGCTGGGACGATGCCAGAATGGGCCTCGGCGAATGCCGCAAACTGGTCGACGGGTTCGGCATCGCGAGTCTCTATGACGTCTACGAAGCGCGGATCAGCGAATATGAGCAAACGCCGCCCGGGGCGGCGTGGGACGGCGTCTATGAAGCGACGGCCAAGTGACCGTGGCGGGTGGTGGACCGATTCGCTGGCTGCGGATGCCGATGCCCCGGGGCACACTTGCGCTTCGACCGGTCTTCGCTGCGAGCGCGCCCGGATCGCCAGCCTTTTCAAGCACTCCGGCGCTGGCCGCGATCGCCAGAGCGGGGCGGTTCAGGCGTCGGTCGACAACGATTGTTCGACCTCGACCACGTCATCATCCGGTACGGAACGACCAACGAAACCAAGATCCGTGACGAGGCCAAGCATCGAGCGGTTTTCCCGCAGAATCTGACCGACGATCTTCCTGGTGCCGCGCGTGCGGCAGTAGCGCACCATTGTGTCCATTAGC
>CAZBWP010000111.1:0-5495 GCA_964495295.1 uncultured Rhodospirillaceae bacterium
CCCGTCATTGCGAGCGCCCGCGTCACATTACCGCCCTCCCCGTCATTGCGAGCGCAGCGAAGCAATCCAGGGCCGCGGGGCGAGGTGGCAGGGCGGTGGTCGGGCGCCTCGGCCGGCTTCCCTGGATTGCCGCGTCGCTCCGCTCCTCGCAATGACGATGGGGGCGGGACGCGGCCGGCCTCCGTCCGCCTCTCCCGTCATGCGCGGACGTGTTCCGCGTATCCACGTGCCGCCGCCCGCGCCCGGCCCCCGTGGATGGCCGGGACTGCCCCGCGGAACAAGTCCGCGGGCGGCCATGACGATGGAGGGGGCGGCTGCGTCGGTGTTCGGGCGGGGTGGCGGGCGTCTCGGCCGGCCTCCCTGGGTTGCTTCGTCGCTGCGCTCCTCGCAATGACGGCGGGGGGCGACGACCCGGCCGGGGCGGCGGGCTCAGTAGGCGGTGCTCTGGCGCCAGGCGATGGCGAGGGTCATCAGCAGGATGCGGAAATCGAACCAGAGGCTCCAGTGCTCCACGTAGTAGATGTCGTGGGTGACGCGGGCCTGCATCTTCTCCAGGGTCTCGGTCTCGCCGCGCAGGCCGTTGACCTGGGCCCAGCCGGTGATGCCGGGCTTGACGTTGTGCCGGGCGCTGTAGCCCGCGATCAGCGCCATGTACTTCTCGTTGTGCTCGACGGCGTGCGGGCGCGGCCCGACCAGCGACATGGAGCCGTCCAGCACGTTGAAGAGCTGCGGCAGCTCGTCCAGGCTGGTGCGCCGGAGCAGGCGGCCGACGCGGGTGACGCGGGGATCGTTGCGCGTCGCCTGGGGCACGCCCGCCTCGGGCGGGCGGTTGTGATGCATGCTGCGGAACTTGCGCACCGCAATCGGCCGGTTGTTGAAGCCATAGCGCTGCTGCACGAAGAACACGGGGCCGGGGCTGTCCAGGCGGATGGCCAGCGCGATCAGCGCCATCACCGGCGAAAGCCCGAGCAGCAGCAGGCCGCCGACGATGCGGTCCTCCAATCCCTTCAGGATCTTCCGCCAGCCGTCCAGCGGCGCCGAGACGACCTTGAGCACCGGCACGCCGGAGAGCTCCTCGCGCTGGTGCGCCGGCAGCATGTAGCTGACCAGGTCGGCGCCCAGGAAGACGTGCACGGGCAACTCGCGCAGCTGGTTGACCAGGCGGCCGACCCGCTCGCCGGCGCTCCACGGCAGCGCGATGACGACGCTGTCCAGGTCGCTGCGCCGCGCCGCGGCCACCAGATCGTCCAGGTCGCCCAGCACGGGGTAGCCCCTGACCGCCGCCGGCCGGCGGGTCACCCGGTCGTCGAAGATGCCGACGATCTCCTGCCAGCTGCCCGGCTCGCGGGCGACGCGGTCGATGAACTGCTCGGCCTGGGCGCCGCTGCCGAACAGCGCCAGCCGCCGGCGCAGGCGGCCCGACCGCGCCCAGCGCTTCAGGAAGATCAACAGGATGCCGCGGCCGGCCACCATCAGCAGGGTGGCGCCGCCGAACGTCCCGAACAGCCAGATCCGCGAGAACTGCCCGGAGACCTTCAGCGCGAAGCCCATGGCGGCGAGGATCAGGAAGGTGGCGGCCATCAGGCCGACCAGGGTCAGCATGCGCCGCGGCCAGGCGACGATGGTCTCGAATTCGTAGAGCCCGGCGCGCAGGCCGAACGAGACGTAGAGGCCGACGGCCGCCAGGATGACGGCGGAATATTCCCACGGCACGCCGACCTGGTCGCCCAGGTAGACCTCGAAGACGATCACCGAGACGATGCCGAAGGCCAGCGCATCCATGAGCTGAACGCCTTGGGCGACGCTGGATTCGGTCAAGGCCATCGGACGGGTTCCTGGCGGGGCGGCGGGCTCGGGGGACGGGGGGCGCTTGGTCGGGGCGTGAGCGGTCGGGGGCGACTAGTCGGGGACGTGGCTGGTCAGCTGCGGATACATGGAGCGGACGAAGCCCTGGAGCCGCCGGTCGGCGACGTCGGGGTCCTCGCCGCGGGCGACCGGGGTCATGACGCGGACCAGCGCGCCGTCGGTGCGGCGCTGGGTGATCCCGTCCCAGAGATTGGCCAGCTTGATGGTGTACTCCTCGGTCATCTGCCGGCCGCGCAGCTCGAACCAGTAGTAGACGAGCTGCTGCTCCAGCCCCTTGGCGATGACCAGGCGGTTGACGGCAAGCTCGCCCGAGGGCGTGCCGACATCGGTGACGGTGCGCTTTCTCAGGTCGGTGATCTCCCAGCCGCCGGCGGGGATGCAGACCTCGGGCGAGTGGATGCTGGCGCGCTCGTTCTGCGCTTCGTAGTAGGCGACGTAGAGGTTGACCTCCGGCGCCACGCCGGTCTGCCGGAAGTCGGCGAGCAGGTAGTCGTCCAGGCGGAGAATGTCGAGGAAGTTCTGGGCGATCCGCCCCTCGCTGCCGCGCCAGTCGTCGATCACCAGGGGAAACGACGCCAGGCTGGCGCGGGGCGGCGTTACCAGCGGCAGCTTCGGCAGGGCGAGGGAGACGACGGCGGCGACGGCGAGCACGCTGCCGGCGGCGATGAGGGGCCGCGAGACGCGCGGCCGCCAGCGCTCGGCCGCCGTGCCGGATGCCGCGTCGGGTGAGGCCTCTGCTGTGTGCCAGACGAGTTCGAAGCGGAACAGCTTGAGCAGGGAGCCGCGGTGGCCCCGCAGCCGGCCCATGATCCAGATGAGCACGACGAACAGCGCCACGCCGACGAAGAAGATGACATAGCCTTCGAACGCGTGGATGAAGCCGTCCGCCGCCTCGGGGCCGACATTGTCCACCAGCACGCCGGTGACGGCGATGCGCAGGACGTTGATGCCGACGGTGATGGGAATGGTCGCGAGCAGGATGACGATGCGGCCGATCCAGCCGCCGGCGTAGAGATAGGCGAGCAGGTAGGCGAAACTGGCCAGCGGAAACAGGTAGCCGAGGCCGCTGCACGCCTCCGCCACCTGCAGCTGATAGGTGCCGAGGTCGATGACGTTGCCGTCGCGGTAGACGACCACGCCGAACGACCGCATCAGGTCGACGGACCAGCGCGTCGAGATGGTCTGCAACGCGGTGGACAGTTTCAGGTAGAGGGTCTGCGGCAGCGGCAGCGCGAACAACAGGTAGGCCAGGGCGGGCGCGACGTGCCACGTGGGCCGCCAGCCGAGGGCCGCCAGGAACAGCCCAAAGAGGGCGATGAGGAAGGCGTAATAGACCGCCGACGGCATGCCGCCGACCCGGGCCAGGATGGCGATGACGACCGCCAGGGCGATCAGCAGCACGCCGAGCCAGGCGCCCCGATGGCTGCCCGCCGGCGCGGTCTGCAGCCGCGCCCAGACGAGCAGCGCCGTGATCGGCGGCACGATGTAGCCGTAACTGTATTCCTCGCGCTGCCACTGCTGGAAGACGTGCAGCAGGCCATCCAGGAAGACGATCGCCATGACCGCGGCCAGCAGCAGCAGGATGGCCGGCCAGAGTCCGCCTCCCGCGCCCCGCTGCTGCGCCGCGACCAGCCGATCTTCGAGCGAAAAGCTCATGAATCCCTCGCGCTTGGATTGCAATGTTGATGTTAGACTCAGTTCCGGTTAACAATCAATCCAGGCGACGGGAAACACGGATGGCTGGAGACGGATGGCCGTGCCGCCGACGGGGTCTTGGAGACAGGGACCTCGCGAGCCTGAACCCGGTGCGTCCGCCCGGCGAGCCCGTCTCGGATCGAGCCGTGGGCCGTTAAGCCTTATGTAGCTTCCTCCCGGTATCGTCCTGACCCACGTGTGCGAACAGGCAACCGCCAATGGATACCAACGCTCCCAGCATGGGGCAGTATGACGCCGACCTGCCGCCGGCGGCACCACAATTCGACATTGGTGACGCGATTGCGATCCTCAAGCGGCGCCTGTGGCACATCATCATTCCGTTCGTCGTGCTCGCGCCCCTGGCGGTGGCCGTCGCGGCTTTCTTGCCGGCGGTCTGGCGCTCCGAGGCTATCGTGCTCATCGAGCAGCCGGACATTCCGCCGGATCTGGTGAGTTCCACGGTCACCACCCTCGCCGATCAGCGCATCCAGGTCATTCAACAGCGGGTCTCCGCCAGCGACGTGCTGATCGGCATCATCGACAAGTTCGATCTCTATCGCGACGCGCGCCGCACGCAGCCGATCAGCGTCGTTGTCGACGAAATGCGCAAGGCGATCTCGGTCGGATTCATCAGCGTCAACGTCGCCGGTCAGCGCGGCAAGGCCACCATCGCCTTCAGCATCGGATTCGAATACAGCGATCCGCGGACGGCGCAACAGGTGACCAACGAATTCGTCTCGTTGTTCCTGAGCGAGAACGTGCGCACGCGGCAGCGGCAGGCCGAGCAGGCGGCTTCGTTCCTGGCCAAGGAGACGGCCGCCCTGGAGCGGCAGATCTCGGAGCTGGAAACCAAGATCGGCGAGTTGAGGCGCGAGCATGACGGCAGCCTGCCCGAACAGCGCGACTACAACGTGCAGAAAATCAGCCGCGCCAACGAGGCCCTGCGCGAGATCGAGAACCGCGTCACCCGGCTCGCCGAAACGAAACGTCTGCTGGGGGCCCAATTGGCGGAGACCAATCCCTTCCTCGAAGGGGCATTGAGCCCGCGCGACCGGCTGAAATCGCTGCGCTCCGACCTCATCAGCCTGTCGCGGGCCTATACAGACCAGCATCCCGACGTCGTCCGCCTGAAGGGGGAAGTCAGGGCTTTGGAGCGGGAACTGAAGCGGTCCGCCGCTGACGAGACGGCGGCGAGTCCCGAGGCGCGCCCGGTGGAGGCCGCGGCCGGAGGAGGCCTGAAACCGGACAACAGTGAGTACCTGCAACTTCAGTCGGAGATCGAGTCTATCAACTTCGAGTTGGCGTTCCTCGAACAGCAGCGAGAGCTGTATTTGTCGGAGATCGCCGAGGCGCAAGAGAACCTGCGTCGGACGCCGGCCGTCGAGTTGGAGTACCACTCACTCGTGCGCGCGCTCGACGGCGCCAACCAGGATTATCGATCGGTGAAGAGCCGACAGCTGACGGCGCAACTCGGAGAATCGCTGGAGGAAGACCGGCGCGCCGAGCGGTTCTCCGTGATCGAGCCGCCCTCCATCCCCGCCAAGCCGGCGAAGCCGAACCGCCCCCTGATCCTCGGCGCCGGACTCGTGCTGGCGCTCGGCGCCGGCTTCGGCATCGCCCTGCTCGCCGAACTCATGGACGGCGCGATCTACAGCCCGAAGCGGCTGGCGGCGCTCACCGGCGCCGAGCCGCTGGTGTGCGTGCCGTTCATTCGCACCAAGGCGGAACGCCGGCGCAAGCTGCTTCGCCTTGGCGCCGCCGTTCTGATCGTCATCGTCGCCGCGGGGGCGGCCGTCGCCTACGTGCACCTCCGAGTCGCGCCGCTGGACGTCTTTTGGCTGAAGATGGAACGCCGTCTCAGCGACAAGATCGACGCCGTGCTGCCGTGATGCCAGTGCACCGTTCGAAGGCCCGCGCATGAAAGACATCCAGAA
>CAZBWP010000111.1:5595-7545 GCA_964495295.1 uncultured Rhodospirillaceae bacterium
CGCCGAAGACGACGGAGACGACGGCCGCGCCGAAGACGACGGAGACGACGGCCGGAGACGGCGGGTCGCGGCTGCGCCGACGACCAGCGGCGCCGCCGCCCCCACCCGATTCGACCGCCGGCTCCCGCTACCGTGAAACGCGCATCCTGGCGCCCGAAAGCAAGCTGATGGAAAACCATCGCATCGTCGCCGGCCTGGGCTATCACGAATTGGCCGACACGTTTCGGGTGTTGCGCACGCGGATCCTGCATCGACTGGACGCGGATCACTGCACGACGCTCGGGGTGACCAGCGCCAACCGTGGCGAAGGCAAGACATTGACGGCGATCAATCTGTCGATCAGCCTCGCCCTGAACGTGACCCGCACCGTCCTGCTCGTCGATCTCGACTTCCGGGCCCCGCGCGTGCATCGCTATCTCGGGATCACTGCGGAGCACGGTCTCGTCGACTACCTCGAGAACGCGGTCCCGCTGTCCGCCTGCCTCGTCAACCCCGGGATCGAGCGGCTGGTCGTGCTGCCGGCCGGGCGGCCGGTGCCCGGCTCTTCGGAACTCCTGGCGTCACCGCGCATGACCCATCTGGCGGACGAACTCAAGAACCGCTATGCGGACCGGATCGTCATCTACGATTTTCCGCCCGTGCTGGCTTCCGACGACGCCCTCACGTTCATGCATCACGTCGATCGCTGCCTCCTGGTCGTCGCGGAAGGCGGCACGGCGAAACAGGATCTGCTGCAGGCCCTGGATTTCATGGAAGGGGTGCCGATCATCGGGACGGTGCTCAACAAATCGAAGACGCCGACAAAGAATTATTACTATGATGGCGCCTGAGGTGGTCGCATGTCGGTGAGCGGGCGGGCCTGAACGATCATGTACCAGGAGTTTTTCGGCTTCAAGACCAAGCCCTTTTCGCTGCTGCCGAACGCGGCGTTCCTCTACCTCGGCGAGATGCACAAGCTCGCGCTTGATCTTCTCGAATACGGACTGGCCGAACAGACCGGATTCGTGGTCATCACCGGCGAGATCGGCTCCGGAAAAACGCTGCTCATCCGGCACCTGACCAAGACTTCGCCGGAGGAGATGGTCATCGGGGTCGTGTCGAACACGCACCCGGGTTTTGGCGACATGATGCGCTGGGTGTGCTCGGCCTTCGGCATCTACCATCGCAACAAGGACAGGGTCGAACTGTATGAGGATTTCGTCGCCTTCCTGATCGAGCATCACGCCCAAGGGCGCCGGGTTGCCTTGATCGTCGATGAGGCGCAGAACCTCAATCCCGAAGCGCTCGAAGAATTGCGCATGCTGTCAAATGTCGACTCGGGTGACGAATTCCTGTTCCAGATCATTCTCGTCGGTCAACCGGGACTGCTCGACTCGCTCAGAAGCCCCGCGCTGCTCCAGTTGGCGCAACGGGTCGGCGTGCACTTCCACCTGCAGCCCCTGAATTTTGAAGAGACGAAATGCTACATCGAACATCGGCTGGCGATCGCCGGCGGCGATCCGGGGATCTTCGATGAAGCGGCCTGTGCGGCCGTTTACTTCTTCACCAAGGGAACGCCGCGTCTCATCAACATCATCTGCGACCTGTCCCTGGTGGTGAGCTTCGCCCACAACCGCCGCCGGGTCGGGCTGGACGCGGTGATCAGCGTCGCCCTGCAGCGCGACCGCAGCGGCCTCGCCACGTTCAATGCCGACAAGATGACCGTCGAGGAGGCACGGCGTGCGATCCTCCGCCTGTGCACCGAGTGCCGCACCGCCGACGACACGCTCGAAGCCTCGTTCGGCCACGACCGCCATTGACCCAAGCCGCGCCGACAGGCGCGCGCCATAGTGCAAGCCGCGGCGCGCGCGGCGCGCGCCATTGACCCAAGCCGCGGTCAGAGGGCCAGCTTGGAAAACGCGTCGACCACCGCTTCCCCCATCACCGGCGTCGACACCCGCGCCTTGTCCG
>CAZBWP010000112.1:0-2961 GCA_964495295.1 uncultured Rhodospirillaceae bacterium
CTCTCGCCCGCGGAAGAGCAGCGGCTCACCGAGGCCCTGGCGGCGCACGAGCGGGCGACGACGAACCAGGTGGTCGTGGTCACCCTGCCGTCGCTGCAGGGGACGACCATCGAGGACTTCGGCTACCGCCTCGGCCGCCACTGGGCGCTGGGTCAGGCGGGCAAGGACAACGGCGCGATCCTGCTGGTCGCGCCGAAGGAGCGGGCGGTGCGCATCGAGGTGGGCTACGGCCTCGAAGGCGACCTCACCGACGCCCAGAGCAAGCTGATCATCGAAAACGTCATCCTCCCCGCCTTCCGCGACGGCCGCTTCGGCCAAGGCATCACCGCCGCCACCGACGCCATCCTCCGCACCCTGCAGGGGGAGGCGCCATCGACCGCGACCGAACCGGGCCCCGCCGGCAGCATTGCGCCGCGGCCGACACGGGACGCGGAACCGACGCCGGCCTTCGATCCGCCCATTCTCTGGGTCTTGATCATCGCCGCCGTCATCGTCGTCCTGATCATGAGGACCAGGTCCCGGGCCGAGGGGGACGCTGCTTCCGCGGGAACCCGGGGCAGCAGGGGCCAACCCGACGCCATCGGTCGCGGCGGCTGGACCTCGGACGGAAGCTGGACGCTGGGCGGCCGCGGCCGCGGTTTCGGCAGGCGGGGCAGTTGGGGCGGCGGCTGGGGGGGCGGCATCGGGCGCCGGAGCGCCGGCGGCGACAGAAGTTCAGGCGGCAGTCGGAGCTCGGGCGGTGGCGGCGGAAGTTTCGGCGGTGGCGGCGGCAGCTTCGGCGGCGGCGGCGCCTCGGGGAGGTGGTAGCGATGGCATTCTTGAGCGATGCGGACCGAAGCAGGATCGAGCAGGCGGTGGAGGACGCGGAAACCCGCACCACCGGAGAATTCGTCGCCGTGATCGCCGGCGAGAGCGACGACTATCTCTACATCCCGACGCTGATCGCGGCGGGAGTGGTGTTCGTGCTCTCGGGCTTGGCACTGCTGATCTGGCCCGGCGGCATCGCCATCGACCACTTCTATGCCGGACAGGTGGCGGGGTTCATCGCGCTCAGCCTCGCCTTTCGCTGGCCGCCGCTGAAGATGCGGCTGATCCCGCCGTCGGTGCGCATCCAACGGGCGCGCCGGCACGCCCACCAGCGCTTCCTCGACCTCGGGCTGTCGAGCACGCGGAACCGCACCGGCGTCATGCTCTTCGTCTCGCTGGCCGAGCGCTATGTGGAGATCATCGCCGACCGCGGCATCCAGCAGCATGTGGACAACCCCGTCTGGCGGACCATCGTCGACGCGTTCACCAGCGAGGTGCGCGCCGGGCGCATCGCCGATGGCGTCGTCAAGGCGATCGAGGCCTGCACCGCCGTCATGGCCGAACACCACCCCTGGCGCCCTGGCGACGAGAACGAACTGCCCAATCGCGTCGTGATACTATGATCCTTTGGCGGTGCCGCCGTGGTATAAGTTGGCCGGCAAATCAATGAAACGGGTCCCGGTCGCAGCGAGGGGAGGCGGTGGATGTCGTTGACGGTCAAGCGGGTGCTCGGGGCGGTGCTGCTGATCGCCACCGTCGGCGTCGCCAGTTGCCAGGCATTCTTCGCGGATCGTGGAACGGTGGGCGGCGCCGAGCCATTCACGACGCCGCATCTGCAGCCTGGCACCGACCGATGATCAACTGGAACGCGGTGCTGTTCGACCGCATCCGCGGCTTTCTGCTCTTCTATCTGCCACTGCCGCTGCTCTTCAAGGCGCTGGCGGGGCTGTGGGCCGGCCATGCCACGTCCGCGCTGGTCAACGCCGGCTGCTACGCGCTGTTTCTTGCAGCGGCGCTGATTGCACGCCGCGGCTTCACCGCCGAGAAGGCGTACCTGGCGCGGCCGTTCGCCCACCGCCGGCCACGGCCGCTGAAGCGCATCGCCGCCGGCCTCGTCGGCATCGCGACCGCGCTCACGGCGCTGTTGGCGGTGGGCCACCCCATCGCCATCGCGCTCGTCTTCGGCATCGCCGCCACGGCCGGGTTCGTCCTCGCCTATGGCCTCGACCCGAAGGCCCGGACGATCCCCGTCGGCGACCACGGCGTCAGCGGCGACGAGTTGCAGACGGCTCTCGCCGAGGCCTACGGCCGGCTCGATCGCATCGACGCGGCGCGCCAGGGCATCCGCTCCACCGAGTTCCAGCAGCGCTTGGCGAGCATCGTCGGCTGGACGCGGAAGATCCTCCAGGAGATCGAGGAGGATCCCCGCGATCTGCGCCGCGCCCGCCGCTTCCTCAACATCTACCTCGGCGGCATCGAGACGGTGACCAACCAGTACGCGCGCACCCATGCGGACGCGCGCACCACCGAGCTCGAGCAGCGCTATCGAACCCTGCTCGTCGACATGGAAACCGTGTGCGCCGAGCAGCATGAAAAGCTGCGGCAGAACGATGATCTCGACCTCGACGTGCGCATCGAGGTCCTGTCCGAGCGACTGCGGCGCGAGGGCGTGCTTTAGCGGGCGCGTCGAAATCGAAGGGAGATCGAGACCATGGAGACCACCAACAAGCAGCCGGTCGTCACGCTCGCGGAGGCGAATGCGCTCGTGCAGGAGGCGATCGCGCCGGATTTCCTGCCTTACGCCGAGGCCGAGGGGGATCGGCGCCAGCTCATCGAACGGGCGATTGGCGAAATCGACATCAAGGACACCAATTCCATTCTGTTCTTCGGCACGAAGGCGCAGGAGCAGCTGACGGCGATCTCCGACCAGATGCTGGAAGGGGTGCGCAGCAAGGACACGGGACCGGCCGGCACAGCGCTCAGCGACATGGTCTCGTCGTTGCGGGGCTTCAATGTCGACGACCTCAAGGAACCGGGCTTCTTCGGCCGCCTGTTCGGCGCCGCCAAGCCCGTCGTCAAGTTCCTGCAGCGCTACGAGGAAGTGCGCAAGCAGATCGACTCCATCAGCAACCGCCTCGACGAGCACAAGACGCA
>CAZBWP010000112.1:3061-7544 GCA_964495295.1 uncultured Rhodospirillaceae bacterium
CCGCTCTGGCGCACCCAGCTCGCCCAGGGCGTGACCATCTATCGCTCGCGCGAAGCCGGGGCGACGCTGAAACAGGCGACGGATCTGACCAACGAGTTGCTCACCGCCAACGCCGAGAACCTGAAGCAGGCGAACAAGGAGGTGCGCGAGCAGATCGAACGTGGCGTCTTCGACATCGAGACCGTCAAGAAGGCGAACCAAACGCTGATCGCGACCATCGAGGAGAGCCTGCAGATCGCCAACGAAGGCAAGCGCCAGCGCGCCGCGGCCGAGGCGGAGCTGCAGGCCTGCGAGGCCGAACTGCGCAAGGCCCTGTCTGCCACCAAGGTGCCCGACCGCCCCGCCCGGCAACCGACGAGCACGTGAGGGTGCGTCCGAGGCTCTGACCGCGAACAGCCTCGGATCCGCGCCGGACACCCTGCCGAGCCATCGGTGAGGCTGCCGGCCGGCACCGCCGCCGGGTGTCGTCGCCATGCATCGGGGCTTGACCCGGGGCGCACTTCGACCACCTCTTCGCGCGGCAGGACTGGCCGGGGGTGAGAGTTGTGAACGAGATGTCCAAAAGCGGCGTCGATCCGGCATCGGAGCTGCGGCAGATCCCGCCGCGGCACACGGGTTGGCGCGGCCGGCTGCAGGCCTTGCTCGAATCCCGGCGGTTTCAGCGTACGATCACCATCCTGATTGCCATCAATGCGGTCACCCTGGGCCTGGAGACCAGCAAGACCGCCATGGCGCTGGCCGGCGATGTGCTCGTCACCCTCGACCGCCTGATCCTGTCGGTCTTCGTCATCGAACTGTTGGCCAAGATCGCCGTCTACCGCACCCGGTTTCATCGCGACCCTTGGAACGTCTTCGATTTCGTCGTGGTCGGCATCGCCCTGATGCCGGCGACCGGCAACCTCTCGGTGCTGCGGGCGATGCGCATCCTGCGCGTGCTGCGGCTGGTCTCGGCGGTGCCGTCCATGCGCCGGGTGGTCAGCGCGCTGCTGCATGCGATCCCCGGCATGGGCTCCATCGTCGCTTTGTTGACCCTCGTCTTCTACGTCTTCTCGGTGATGGCGACGAAGCTGTTCGCCGCCAGCTTTCCCGACTGGTTCGGCACCGTCGGCGAGTCGGCCTACACGCTGTTTCAGGTGATGACCCTGGAGAGCTGGTCCATGGGCATCGTCCGGCCGGTGATGGAAGTCTACCCGATGGCCTGGGCATTCTTCCTGCCCTTCATCCTGATCACGTCGTTCACCGTGCTGAACCTGTTCATCGGCATCATCGTCGACGCCATGCAGAGCCAGCACACCGCCGACCAGGACGCCGATCGCTCCGCCACCGACGCCGCGGCCGAGGAGGGCCGCGCGACCATCCTCGCCGAGATCCGCGCGCTCCGGGCCGAGGTCGCCGCACTCAAGGATCGGCGCCCTTGACAGCGGCGAGGCGCGCGGATTATCGAGGGAAACGTGGTGATTTGTCCGACCGGATTGCGGCCACGTAAAACAACCCGCTAAAAGGTCAGAGCTCGCCGAGCCGCGACCCCCGCCGGTCGGCCATTGATCGCTTGCGATCACGGCGAGAGGAAGACGACAGATGCCCCGAGACCTGAGCGACCCCGACTCCTCCTGGCGTCCGGCGACACGTCTGGTGCGTGGCGGCACCCGCCGCTCCGGCTTCGACGAGACGTCGGAGGCGCTGTTCCTCACCTCCGGCTACGTCTACGAAACGGCCGAGGAGGCGGAGGCGGCGTTCAACGGCGGCAAGGAGCGCTTCGTCTATTCGCGCTACGCCAACCCCACGCTCACCATGTTCGAATCCCGCCTGGCGCAGATCGAAGGGGCAATCTGCTGCCGCGGCACGGCGTCGGGCATGGCCGCGGTGTTCGCGGCGCTGGCGTGCACGCTCAACGCCGGCGACCGGCTGGTCGCCTCCCGCGCCCTGTTCGGCTCCTGCCATTTCGTCTGCGCCGAGATCCTGCCGCGGTGGGGGGTCGACGTGGTGTTCGTCGACGGCACCGACTTGGACGCCTGGGCCGCGGCGCTGGCGCGGCCGACCGCGGCGGTGTTCCTGGAATCCCCGTCGAACCCGACGCTTGAGGTCATCGACCTGCCGGCCGTCGCCGGGCTCGCCCATGCCGCCGGCGCCAAGGTGATCGTCGACAACGTGTTCGCGACGCCCTTGTTGCAGCGGCCGCTGGAGCTCTCCGCCGACATCGTCGTCTACTCGGCGACCAAGCACATCGACGGCCAGGGGCGCTGTCTCGGTGGCGCGGTGCTCACCAACGACGCCGATTGGGAAGAAAACAAGCTGGTCCCGTTCCTCCGCCACACCGGACCGGCGTTGAGCCCGTTCAACGCCTGGACCCTGCTCAAGGGGCTGGAAACGCTGCAGATCAGGGTCGAGCGCCAGTGCGCCTCGGCGGCCGCGCTGGCGCTCTGGCTGGAGGCCGACAACCGGCTCGGCCGCGTCCTCTATCCGGGGCTCGAGAGCCATCCGCAACACGCGCTGGCGGCGCGGCAGATGACCGCCGGCGGCACCATCATCGCCTTCGAGGTGCCGGGCGGGCGCGACGGCGCCTTCGGTTTCCTGAATGCGCTCTCGACCATCGACATCTCCAACAACCTGGGCGACGCCAAGAGCCTGATCACCCACCCGGCGACGACCACGCACCAGCGCCTCGGCGCCGACCAGCGGGCCGTGCTCGGCATCAGCGACGGGCTGGTGCGGTTGTCCGTGGGGCTGGAGGATCCGGAGGATCTGCGCGAGGATCTCGCCCGCGCCCTCGCGGCGTCGGGCTACTGGCAGTCGTAGTAGTAGATCGGCGTGAAGTTGCTGCGCTTCGTAACGTCACGCCAGTCGGCCCGGTTGCCGGTCAGCTTGGAGTTCAGCACGGCGGTCTTGCCGTAGCGATCGCAGTGCTTCTGCGCCACCGAGTCCGGGCTTTGCACGTTGACCACCGGCACCTGCACCCAGACGCCATTGGGCGTCCCGTCCAGCTTGTCCGGGGTCACGCAGCCGGTCAACGCCAGCACCGGCAGGGCCGTCAGGATCGCGAGGCGTCTCATTGCGCCGGAGTGTAGCCGCCCGCGTTGGCCGAGGACAAGGGGCGGCGATGGACGCTACAGCCGGATGTCCGGGTCGCGCCACAGGCGGAAGGCGCCCTCGAAGGCGTTGGCGTTGTGGCCGGGTCGGGCGTGCGCCGGCATGCGGGTGAGACGGGCGACGTTGCCGCCACCGAGGATCACGTAGTCGGCGACCAGCGCTTCGCGGAGCAGCGTGACCGCCGCCGCCACCTCGCTCCGCCAGGCGTCCAGGCCGAGGCGGTCGAGGCCCCGCTGTCCGAGGAAATCGCCGAAGCTGCCGCCGTCCCGGTAGGGCAGGCGGGACAGTTCCATCGGCACCACGGCACCGTAGACCACCATCGCCGAGCCCAGGCCGGTGCCGAGGCCGAGAAACAGCATGCGCCCGCCGGCGTAGCTGCCGATCGCCTGCATCGCGGCGTCGTTGACGATGCGGACCGGCCGTCCGAAGGCGGCCCGGAAGTCGAAGTCGACCCAGCCGGGGCCGAGGTTGTGCGGCTCGCGGGCCGGCCGGCCGTCGCGAACCGTGCCCGGATAGCCGAGCGAGACGACGTCCCACCGTGGCTCACCCATGGCTTCCAGGATGGCGGCGATCATCGCGGCGGGCGTCAGCCGCGGCCCGGACGGGATGCGTCGGACGGTTTCGTCGGCGTCGAGCCGGAGCTTGACGGCCGTGCCGCCGACGTCGACCGCCAGGATTCTCATCCGCCGCCTTTTCGCGCTGTTCCGGGGACACCACATGCTAGCATGCGCGGGTGGCGTGTCGCACCTTTCCCTCTGCCCGATGTCTGTTTGAGGTTTTCCGGAATGGTCGGTTTCTTCGAGACGCTGATCCGTCCCGACAAGGAAGAAGTCGAGATGGCGGAGCGGCGGGCGGTGGGCAATGCCGCCAATATTCTCCAGGTCGGCGAGTTCCAGTTTCTGCAACTCGCCTATCGCGAGTGGCACGATCAGGATATGCCGGAGGCGCTCGTCGACCGGATCTTTTCCGCCTACATGCTGCAGAACGAGGTGCCCCACTGGGCCCGCCACTACGCCCGGCTGATCCTGAGCCGCGCGGATCGGGGGGCGCTCGACGACAATGACCCCCACTATCACCGCTACGACAACGACTACCACACCAGCGTGCCCCGCGGGGTGACGCGATTCTGCGTGGCCGCCGGCATCCTGGTGTCGGTGATGATGGTCGCCATTCTGCTCGCCGAAATGGGCGTCGACAGGCCAACGTCGATCCTGCCGCCCTATTTCGAACAGAAGGAGATTGAGGGTACCCCGCCGGTGGCCGAGCAGCCCCGCGGACAGCTCCGCTCCCTGTGGGGGCGCGCCGATTTTCGACCCGCCGGCTCCGGCCATCCGTAGAGGGGGCCGTCACTCCCGCGGGCGTTGTGGTCCGGCGAGAGGGGCGCTACAGTCGTCGC
>CAZBWP010000113.1:0-7542 GCA_964495295.1 uncultured Rhodospirillaceae bacterium
ACCTTGAACACGAACCCCGAGACCTTGTCCTCCTCGGGCGCGACGGTTCGCGGCTCGGCAGGTTGGGGACGCGGCGGCGGAGCGAAGGCTGCCAAGGCGTCGAGCGCCTCCCCCACCGCATAGTCCTTGAGAGCGCTGCCAAAGAACACCGGGGTCATGTGACCGGCGCGATAGGCCTCCGGATCGAGGGCGTGATAGGCAGACGAGGCCAGCGCGGCGCTCTCCCGGAAAGCCTGAAGGACGGAGCCCGGAACGCGCCGGTCCAACTCCGGATCGTCGGTACCGCTGCACGCGACGGCCAGCTGGTACGGCTCGCCACGGCCGCCCTGCGAGGTCAGGAACCGTCGTCCAGGCAGATCGAAACAGCCACAAAAATCATTGCCCATGCCGACCGGCCAGGTCATCGGGCTCGCGTCGAGGGCCAGCGTGCTTTCGATCTCGTCGAGCAGCGCGAAGGGATCCAGGGATTCGCGGTCGACCTTGTTGATGAAGGTGATGATCGGAATGTCGCGCAGCCGGCATACTTCGAACAGCTTGCGTGTCTGGCTTTCAATACCCTTCGCTGCGTCGATCACCATGATTGCCGAATCGACGGCGGTCAGCGTCCGGTAGGTGTCTTCGCTGAAGTCCTCATGCCCTGGCGTATCAAGCAGGTTGTAGGTGATGCCCGCGCGCTCGAAGGTCATCACCGAGCTGGAAATGGAGATGCCGCGGGAGCGCTCGATCTCCATCCAGTCCGATTGCGTCCGCCGCCGTTCGCCGCGTGCCCTGACATGCCCCGCCATGCGGATTGCCCCGCCGAACAGCAGCAGCTTCTCGGTCAGCGTCGTCTTTCCCGCATCCGGGTGGGAGATGATGGCAAACGTCCGCCGTCGCGCCCAATCAGGGGCCGCGCTCGGCCGATCATTCAGCGTCTCGATTTCGCGTGTCAAAACGGTTCGGTTACCTCGTCCAAAGGGGGCCGGCCGGAAACAGCCAGTGCGGTCACAGCCAGTGCGGTCAAAACGAACTGCGCCGGATCCCGGATGTGCCGGACCGGCAATGGGCGCTCGATGCGCCTGCCGGTGCGCGGCCCGCTTGCCATAAGATGTTTGATGGCGGTCGGCGGACAAGGCCCGGCCGGGAGAGCTCGCTACAAACAGCGTCGACCGTGAGACTCAGCGCGTTCGCCCCGTTGCGCAGCGGATGCAGGTGGGCACGGTCGGGTCGATCGCCAGGCGTTTCGGTGCGATCTCCTCGCCGCATGCGAGGCAAAAGCCGAACTCCCCGTCATCCGTGCGCCGCAGGGTCGCTTTGATGCGCCCGATCTCCTGTTCGCGCCTGCGTTCCGTCGCCTGGGCCATCGCCTGCATCTGCATGGCATCCATGCGCGACAGCCGACCGACCGAGTACTGATCCAGTTCGACTGGCTTGCGGCTCTCCGCCGTGCTGTCGATCGCCTGGCGGAGGTCATCGAGGCGCCGGTTCAGCGCACTTCGCAAGGCTTCCAGGTTCGCATCCGAAAGCGTCATGCTGGCGCTCAATGCCCGGCCAGAACGTTGCCGAGCCAGGCGGCGGTTCGCGGATCGGCGAGCAGATCCCAATGGCCACAATCGGCGAGGACGTCCACCACCGCGCTTGGAGCGACCGCACCGAGGGCGTCAGAAAAGGCTGAAGCAACGAAGCATTCGTCGGCGTCGCCGATCAACACGGCGAGGGGCACGCCGACAGCGGCAGCCTCGCGTTGCCAGTTGCCGGGACCGAACGCCCGCATGGTGGCAAACGACCAAGCCAGGGTTTCGCACCCGTCCCGGGCCTCGGGCGGCAGGTTGAACTCCATAACCGTCAGACTGTTGAGGCCATCGACCCCGAGGCGGTTGAGCGCGAGCAGAGCCTTGAGCCGCCGGCCATAGAGCGACACCCAGCCGCCGAGGCCGGGCCGGGTGGTTGGCGGGCCGCCGCCGAGCAGCGGGGCAAGAAGCGCGACTCCGGCCACGTCCGGACGCCGCCCGTCGGCGAAGAGGCGGAGAACCAGACCGCCACCCGCCGAATGCCCGGAAAGCACGATCCGGGCGGCGGGGTGGCGGACCCTCAGGGCCGCCAGAAGATCGAGCAGATCGTCGCGCAACTGTTCAGGATGTGTGACGGCGTCGCTCCGCCGGACTGCGGACAGGCCGTTACCGCGAAGGTCCGGCAGGACGACAGTGGCCGCTCCCGCGTTCGCCAGTGTGCGGGCGAGTCCGTGCAGGTGGCCGCCATGCCCCCCGGCGCCATGAACAACGACAAGCAGTCGTTCAGGGTTTCCGGCGTACTCTCGAACCGCCAGCGGCAGACCGTCCCGCATCCGCTCGAAACGGGTCTGCGGGAGGTCGCTCAAGTCGACGGTTGCCAAGCGTGGAAAGCATGCTGCGGCAATCGTCGTCTCGGCCGGGTCGATCGACGGATCGAGGGCTTCCTCGATCTTGCGCGCGATCTCGTCGTCGCCCATCGTTCCTGCCTTCGGTCCACGTTGCCCGCCTGAAACGATAGCGGGCAACGTGGATGCAGGAAAGCCAAGGTTCGCGGGCTTGGAGTCAGGCGGCGCGGCGCGACCACCGCTTGTCCTGGGCCCGTGCCAGATGCTTCATGCGCCGCAGGTCGGACGGGGTCAGGCGCAGGGCGGCGTCGACCCAAATGTCGACAACGGCCAACAGGTCCTGAAGAGAGACCGGTTGAAGGTGACGGCGGACGCGCTGCATTGCCCGCCGAGCGTTCCATTGGCGATCGGTCTCGTCGATGAATGCGGCGACCGCCTCCTTGCCGTCGCCATCGTCGACGACCCGGTCGACGACCCCCAACTCGGCGAGCTCTTCAGCGCTGTAGCGCTGCCCGCTCAGGATCAAGCGTTCGGCCTGCGTCGGGTGAAGTCGGCGGCACAAGAAGCTGTAGGCCCCCATGCCGGCGAACATGTTGAACAGGATTTCCGGCAGGCCAAACGTGGCGCTCCGCTCGGCGATGATGACTTCCTGGGCCAGCGCCGCCTCGAAGCCTCCACCGAGGGCGTCCCCCTGCACCAGCGCGATCGTCATCAGCGGCAAGTTCAGCGCGACGCTGAAGCGGTATTGGATGTGCGCACAGGCGTGGGCGTAGGCTTGCAGGTGATCTCGCTCGCGTCTCTCGATGAGGTCGTGGAACAATGCAAGGTCGCCACCCAGGTTAAAGATTCCTGGCATCGCGGAGTTAAGAACCAGGTAGCGAATGGGCGCGTCGCCTTCGCCTTGTCCCGAGAACGCGCCTTCGATCATTTCGAGGGTCGCCAGCATCTCATCGAGCAGGCCCTTGGTGAAGCTTGGTCGGCTGTTCGGCGACATCGTCTGCCACACCGCTTTCCGTGCCGGGTCGAAGGTCACCGCGAGTTGGCGGAATCCGTCGCTCGCGGCCAGCCAACGCGGCCGATCACCGTGAATCTCCGTGCCGGCGGGCGCCACCGCAAGCCCTGCAAGCGACGGCGGCAGAGGGACGAGGCGGGGAGGATGCGCCGGCCTGTGGTGACCTCGGGCGGGCGCGTCGGTGAAGCTCATGGACTGCATCGGCTTTCTCCAGCTGCGCCGCGGTGTTTTTTCCAAACCGCAGTCGTAGATCGTTTGCTCTGTTGGTACCCAAAGAAGGGGAGATTTACCCTTTTGGGTTATGTATTGTTTTTTATCCGCAATATTCGGTTCCCGTGTTGCACCCATGGCGTGTTCGGGGCTACACAATGCGGTGTTTACGATGGTGATCAGGCGAACGTCGGGGTTGGGCCGGGTCGTCGATCTCTTTGCTGCGTCAGTCGACCGAGCGGTGCGCTCGTCAATCGAACCTCTGCATCCGGGATGGACGAACGCATCGGATCGTTACCGGGCGATATAACGGCGATGTGACCCCGCGGAAGCCCCCACTGGAAAGGATGGCTCATCGTCTGTTTTTGTGCGTGCAACTGCTTATTCGAATCGTTCCGTCGAATGGGCCGGACATTCATGAAAAACAATAAGTTACACGCAGCGAGCGCGCGTTTTCCAGATGCGCCGTTGCACGAGTGAGAGCACCGTGGGCGCAGTCACGACCGGAGCCAACGTCATCTGAGACGGGCTTGATGTCGTGACGATCGAGGTCGGACCATGCCAGTCGTTGTTATTGTCGACGACCGAACAACGAACCTGAAAATTCTTCGGCGCTTCGCCGAACGGCTGGGCCCAGACGTCATCGTCTACACCTACGACGACGCCGAACAAGCGCTCTCGGACATGACCGGATACGCCGCCGACCTCATCGTCACTGACTACGTGATGCCGCGGATGAGCGGCGACGAGTTCATTCGGCAGTGCCGATCCGAGCCGGCAACCAGCGACGTTCCGATCATCGTGGTGACCGCCTACGAGGACAAGGAATTCCGCTATCGAGCCCTCGACACGGGCGCCAGCGATTTCCTGCTCAGTCCCGTGGACGGCCGCGAATTCTGCATCCGGGCCCGCAATCTTCTGACCATCCGGGCGCAGCATCGTGCTCTGCATTCGCACGCCATATCGCTCGAAAGCGAGCTGGAAACCGCACAGCGTCAGCATGCCGAGGAAATCGCTCACCGCGAACGGTTGCTGCGGCGTATCGTCAACACCGTCCCGGCCCTGATCCGCGCCGCACCAGCCGATCAGCCGGCGACCCTCATCAACGTCTGTCATCGCGACTTCTTCGGCCTCTCGGACCATCCGGGCGGAAGCCTCGCCGAGCGGGCGGGCCGCGCCTATGTCGATCGCCACCTGCGCCTCGATCGCCGCATCATCGAGACGGGACGACCGATCGCCGACATCGAGGAAACCGTTTCCGACAAGGGCGGCAACGATCGCGTGCTGCTGACGTCAAAAGCGCCTTTGGCGACACCGGACGGCAAGGCCGATCAGGTGGTCACCGTCTCGCTCGATATCACCGAACGGAAACGAGGCGAGCGCGCTCTGCGCGAAAGCGAACAGCGGTTCCGGACGCTGGTCGAGAGCTCAGTTCTTGGCATCGTCATCGCCCGCGACGGTCGGCCGCTGTTCGCGAACCGCACCTACGCCAACATGTTCGGCTTTGGACACCCTGATGAGGTTCTGGGTCTCGACAGCCTCGACGGGCTCTACGACCCAAGCGAACTGCCACGCATCAAGGAGTTCCGAGATCTGCGGTCGCGCGGCAAGACGGCTCCGGTCCGCTATGAGTTCCAAGGCGTTCGCCGTGATGGCTCGCGGCTCTGGGCCGAGACGCAGGATCAGCAGATCGTCTGGGACGGCCAGCCGGTCGTCCAGTCGACGGTCGCCGATATCACCCTTCGCAAGACCTATGAGAGGGACCTGCAACGTCAGATCCATTACGATGAATTGACCGACCTGCCGAATCGCGTCCTGGCACTCGACCGGCTGCGCAGTGCCGTGGTCGGCGCCCGTCGCAGCAAACACAAGGTCGGCGTGCTGTTCATCGATCTCGACCGTTTCAAGCGGGTCAACGACACGCTCGGACACGCGACGGGTGACGAACTGCTTCGAGCGGCGGCGGAACGCCTGTCCAACTGCATCCGCGCCGAGGATACCGTGGCGCGGCTCGGCGGCGACGAGTTCCTCGTGATTCTCCCCAAGCTGAAGTCCGCGGCGGATGCGGAGCCGGTCATCCACAAGATCCTCGAGACCTTCTCCCTGCCATTCCTGCTCGGTCCGGCCGAGGCCTATGTGACTGCCAGCATCGGCGTGACGATATCTCCGGACGACAGTGACGAGCCCAACATCCTTATCCAGAATGCCGATGCGGCAATGTATCGTGCTAAGGAGCAGGACAGAAACACGTTCCATTTTTTCACCCCAGAGCTCAATCAGCGTGCTCGGGAGCGGATGCAATTGGAAAGTCATTTGCTGCATGCCCTCAGTCGGAACGAACTTCAACTATACTACCAACCGATCGTCGATATCCGTTCCGGCGTCGTTGTCGGTGCCGAGGCGCTGCTCCGCTGGTGGAATCCGACCCTCGGCAGTGTCGAGCCCGATCGTTTCATCCCGCTCGCCGAAGATACCGGGCTGATTGTGCCGATCGGGCGGTGGGTGCTGGAGACGGCCTGCCGACACCTGCGCGACTGGTCGGCCACGGGGCGTCCGCCGCTGCGCATATCGGTTAACATTTCGACACGCCAGTTTCGGGGAACCAGCCTCTCCTCCGAGATGAGCGACGCGATCAGCCGCAATCGCATCGATCCTAGGTGCCTGGAGCTGGAGATCACGGAAGGCCTGTTGATGGACGATCTGCCGCAGACCCGCGCCAACCTGCACGCCCTGTCGATGTTGCCCGTCCGGCTATCGCTCGACGATTTCGGCACGGGATATTCCGGCCTGCGCTACCTCAGAGACATTCCTGTCGACGCGCTGAAAGTCGATAAGTCGTTCGTCAGTGACGTTTCCAATCCCGGTGGCAATGCGACCCTGGTCAAGACCATCATCGCCATGGGGCACGAGCTGGGTCTGGAAGTCATCGGCGAAGGCATCGAGACCCAGGAACAGCTCGACTTCCTGCGCCGGCATGGCTGCGATCTTGCGCAAGGGTTCCTGTTCAGCCGCCCGCTGCCGGCCGAGGACTTCTTCCGCTGGCTGATCGATCACCCGACAGCCCTCGACCCCGTCCAAGGCGCGTGCTGACGCCACGGGTGAGCCGCGGCCCTTTCCTTCCCCGAACGAACTCGCTATTGAACCGAGGGCGGTCGCGCGCGCGGTGCCTTCCGGATGCAGGCTGAGCGAGTGGTTATCGGTTTCGATGTCTTTGGGGTTTCGCGAAGAACGACGACGGCGGCGGCGCAAGGCGCGCTGGGCATTGTTCCGGTGGCTGTTCACGCTCGCGGCCATCGCCGCAGCCGGGACGCTCGTTTTCCAAGTGGGCTACCAGCGGGCAAGAACCAATGAGGTTGCCGTGCAGGCCGAAAAGAACGCCCTGCAGGAGCGTGTGGACGCCCTCCTCCTGGAAACCGACGCCCTGCGCGCGGCCGTCGACGGGCAGCGGCTGCAGGCGGAGGAATGGCAGCGACGCTGGGAGCGCGACGTTCCAACCGGTCAGCTGAAGACGATGTTCGACTTGGTCAACGATCGGCTCGATGCCGGTGTCTCACCGGAACGGCTACAGTTCGTGATTGCAGCCGCGACCGATGAGCGCGACTGCGACGGCGTCGAAGCCACCAAGCGCTTCGTTGTCCGGACGCCCTTGTATCGCGGCACCGAGGACGCTGTTCGCTTTGCCGACGGCGCGCTGATCGTCACGGCGTCCGGACCGTCGGCCCGCGACGCCGAGGGGCGCCCGGAAGCCTGGTTCGATCCCACCGAAGAACTGACCCTCAACGTCAACCACATTGGCGGCGAGACATCGGCGGCAACGGGCCGGCTGCCGCTCCAACACTCCATGGTGATTGGCAACCACGAATACCGGTTCAATGTCGTCGCGGGCAGCCGGGGATTTGTGGAGATTACGTCCGATCGCTGTCGGTTTCCCTAGGGCGGGCAGCGGCGGCGTCCTCCGCATAGGGGTTTTCGAGGGATTCGACGA
>CAZBWP010000114.1:0-7541 GCA_964495295.1 uncultured Rhodospirillaceae bacterium
AGGCGCACACCCGCCGCGGTGTCGCGCTGGCGACGGTCATCGACGGCCTGCATGCAGCGGCGGGGCAGGCCGAGGCGCGGTTCGGCCTGACCCTGCGGCTGATCCTGTGCTTCCTCAGGGATCTCTCGCCCGACGACGCGGCGGCGACCCTGGACGCGGCGATGCCCTTCCGTGACCGCATCATCGGTGTGGGCCTGGATTCGGCCGAGCGCGACCATCCGCCGGGCCCCTTCGCCGCGGTGTTCGCCCGCGCCCGTGCCGCCGGCTTGCATCTCGTCGCCCACGCCGGCGAGGAGGGCCCGGCGGCCAATGTGGGCGACGCCCTCGACCTGCTGCGGGCGGAGCGCATCGACCACGGCGTCCGCGCCTTGGAGGACGCGGCGCTGACCCGGCGGCTCGCCGCGACGGGCGTGCCGCTCACCGTCTGTCCGCTGTCGAACGTGCGGCTCCGCGTGGTCGAAGACATCGGCAGCCATCCGCTGCCGGAGATGATCGCGCGCGGGCTGACCGTCACCATCAATTCCGACGATCCCGCCTATTTCGGCGGCTACGTGAACGCCAACTACGCCGCCTGCGCCGAGGCGTTCGGCTGGGACATGGATCGGCTGACGGCACTCGCGAAGGCGTCGTTCGCCGCCTCCTTCCTGGAGGATGCCGCCAAGGCAGAGCACCTGCGCGCGGTGGATGCCTACCGCCACGGCTGGGCGGGCGCGCACCCACCGGAACAGACGCGACCATGAGCACGACACCCGCCCATCCGAGCCTGTTGCAGATCAACACGCGGGTCTGGTTGCGGGCGCTGTCGCAACGGCTGGGCCGCCGCGCAACGCTCCGCGACGTCGACGACGGGACGCTCGACCGCATCGCCGAGACCGGCTTCGACTGGGTCTGGCTGCTGTCGGTCTGGCGGACGGGCGAAGCCGGGCGGCGCGTCTCGCGCGACAACGCCAAGTGGCGCGAGGAATTCGTCCAGGTGCTGCCCGACCTCAGCGACGATGATATCTGCGGCTCGGGCTTTGCCATCACCGGCTACGAGACGGCAGACGCCCTGGGCGGCGACGCCGCGCTCGCCGCGCTGCGCGGCCGCCTCGCCGATCGCGGCATCAAGCTGATGCTCGATTTCGTGCCCAACCACACGGCGCCCGATCATCCCTGGGTCGAGACCCACCCCGATTATTTCGTGAACGGCAGCGACGCGGACCTGGAGCGCGCGCCGCAGAACTGGGTCCGGCTGGACACCGGCGCCGGCGAGCGCGTCCTCGCCTACGGTCGCGACCCGCACTTCGACGGCTGGCCCGATACCCTGCAGCTGGACTACGGCAATCCCGAGCTGCAGGACGCGCGGATCGGCGAACTGCTGGCGATTGCCGAGCGGTGTGACGGCGTGCGCTGCGACATGGCGATGCTGGTCGTGCCGGAGGTGTTCGAGCGGACCTGGGGCATCGCCATGCCGCCGTTCTGGCCCACGGCCATCGAGCGGGTGCGCGCCGATCGGCCCGGCTTCACGTTCATGGCGGAAGTCTACTGGGACATGGAGTGGGACCTGCAGCAGCAGGGCTTCGACTACTGCTACGACAAGCGGCTGTATGACCGGTTGGGCGGCGGCGACGCGCGATCGGTGCGCCAGCATCTGGGTGCCGGCCCGGACTACCAGAGCCGGCTCGCGCGCTTCCTCGAGAATCATGATGAGCCGCGCGCCGCCGCCACCTTTGCCGCCGATCGCCACCGCGCCGCGGCGGTCGTCACCTATTTCTCCCCCGGCCTGCGCTTTTTCCATCAAGGACAGCGGGAAGGGGCGCGGGTGCGGGTGCCGCCGCACCTCTGCCGCGGTCCGGAGGAGGCCGTCGACGAGGACATGGCGGCGTTCTACGACACGTTGCTGGCGGCGCTGCGTGACATCGCGGTGCGCGACGGCGCGTGGCAACAGCTCGATCCCGAGCCGGTCGGCGACGACAACCCCGGATTCGACGCCTTCATCGCCAGCTCATGGCATATGGGCGAGCGGCGGGTGCTCGTCGTCGTCAACGTCTCCGATGCCCCGGCCCAGTGCCGACTGCGTCTGCCGTTTCCCGAACTGGACGGCAGGGCGCTGCGCCTCGTCGACCGGCTCGGCGGGGAGGTCTACGAGCGGGCGGGGAGCGAGGTGCTGTCGCCCGGCCTGTTCGTCGATCAGGCGCCGTGGCAGGCCGCGCTGTTTCTGATCGAGGACGCGGCGGCGCCCTGAAGGCGGTCAGTGGGCCGGCGCCCGTGTCCCGGCGCGCGCGAGAAACGCGCGATTGATCGGGCTGTGGGGCTTGAGCGACAGCCGTTCGTGGGCCAATGATTCGGCCAGATCGGTAAGGCCGCCGCGCAGCGCCGCCTCAATCAGGGTCCAGTCGATGATGTCGCGCTGGGCATGGCTGCCGCCGATCCGGTTGGCCATGTATCGCGCGCCGTGCAGGCGCATGGCGCTGGCTTCGTAGTCACCGCGCCAGAACGCGGCAAAGCCTTCGAGCAGAGGCACACCGACGTTTCTGGCCCAGTCCGCCATCGGCGTGTCACCTGCCGCCGTCTCGGCCAGCGCCGCGTTCAGGCGGGCGGCCGCGTCGTCCCGGCCCGCGCCGAGATGGGCCATCATCGCATGCCAGTCGTTGAACGGGTACGTACGACCATCGGCGTGCTGCTCCCAGGCGAGGGAGACCTCGCCCCAGCGGTCGCCGACGTCGATGCCGGCGAGGTGGAGACGCCACAGCAGCGCCGACGCGTCGACCAGATCCAACGCGACGCCGCTGCGTTGGCCGCGGATCGGCCCGTCATAGAGCGACAGAACCTCGGCGCCATTGCCGAGGTCCAGATGGAAGAGCGCGAGGTGCCACCAGTTGTGGATCTTGAGGAAGCTGTCGTCACCCGACCAGGAGGGCTCGCGCGTCGTCATCCAGCCGATGCCGTCCTGGGCCCGGCCCTGCATCTCCATGACGTGGGCGACGGCGTGGTGCGCCCAACAGTCCAGCGGTTCCCGGTCGATCGCTTCACGGCCGACGTCCTCGGCGCGATCGTAGTCGCCGGTTTCTTCCAGTCCGAAGGTGTACATGCCGAGGACGAAGGACTGGCCGGGCACCTCCGACGACCAGTGGGGCAGGGCGCGCGCGATGCGATCCCGCAGATCCCGGGCATTGCCGCGGTAGAAGTCCATGGAATGCCCCGACTGCAGCGCCAGCATGTCGCGCGGCCAAGACATGGAATGCAGATCGAGGGCGAGGGCTGCCGCGTTCCAGTCACCGCGCAGGACGTGGTCGAGGGCGGCAAGGTGCGAGGCTTCCCGCGCGTCGGCCGGCAACGTCCTGGCGTGATCGACGAGGCGCCGCGCTTCGGCCGTGGCCGCGGGCTCGGCGGCGAAGACCATCAGGTGGGCCTTCGCCAAGTAAGCCATGACGAAGTCGGGTGCGGCCGCCGTGGCGTGATCCAGTTCGGCCGGCGGGTCGCCCCGATAGGTGTTGAACTGCTCGATGGCGCGGTCGTAGTGCTCCATGGCCTCGGCCGTCGCGCCCGTGCACCCGTTGTCCTGACGGTCGGTGATCATCCGCGTGTCTCCCTGCTCTTGGGCCCGGGCGGCAACGCCTAAAGGTCAAGGCACAACCCAGGGATTTGCGCACAGACCCGCGCCCGGTTGGCCTTCAACACGTGGACGATTTTGGCACGGACGGTGCGACGGTCAAGGTCCGCCGCTTCCGCGAAGACCCCTACCGTTCGCCGCCCGGCACCCACAGAACGTCGGTGGCGCCATGGTCGTTGAGATGGCGGGCGAGCACGAAGAAGTGGTCGGAGAGGCGGTTGATGTAGCGGATCGCCGCCTCGTTGACGGGCTCGCTGCCGGCGAGCGCGGTGATCAGGCGCTCGGCGCGGCGGGCGACGGTGCGCGCCAAATGCAGGCAGGCGGCGGCCGGGCGGCCGCCGGGCAGGATGAACGACGAGAGCGGCTGCAGGTCGGCGTTCATGGCGTCGATCTCCCGCTCCAGCCGCGCTACCTGGGAGTCGACGATGCGCAGCGCCCCCTCCGCCTTGCGCCCGTGCTCCGGGGTGCACAGGTCGGCGCCGAGATCGAACAGATCGTTCTGGATCCGCGCCAGCATGGCGTCGACTTCGCCGTCGGTGTGCAGCCGGGCGAGGCCGACGACCGCATTGGTCTCGTCGACCGTGCCGTAGGCCTCGACCCGGAGGTCGTGCTTCGGCACCCGGGTGCCGTCACCCAGTGAGGTTTCGCCGGCATCGCCGCCGCGGGTGTAGATCTTCGTCAGGGTGACCATCGCCATGCTCCATCGCCTCGTTCGCGCTTCGATATAGGCGACGAAGGCGCGCGGGTCACGTGTCGCGCTGCACCGGTGGCCCACGGCGTGCAGCTCGCCGGTCGTTCGGGCGCCGCGTCGCCCGGCCGGCGCGTCATTGGGCGGACATCAACACGATGGCGGCGAATACCAGGATCGCGATCCCCTGCAGGGCGACGCGCGCCGTCATCAGCCTGGTGGCGAGGTGGCGGTCGGTGCGGCTGCCGAACGCGAACGAAATGAGGCCGGCGAAAAGGGCGACCACGACGGCGGCCATGACAGCCCCGAGGACGTAAGGCAAGATCGTCTCCATTCACTGATCCTGAGGCGCATCGAGCACGCCGTATCGGTGATACGGCGCGCCCGGCGCATCGGTTTTCCGCCTCAGGTGCGAGCGCTGAGCAGGCCGCGGGCGACCACGTGTGCCTGAATCTCCGCCGCACCCTCGAAAACGTTGAGGATACGGGCATCGCAGAGCACCCGGGAGATCGGGTATTCGAGGGCATAGCCGTTGCCGCCGTGGATCTGCACCGCGTTGTCGGCGTTCGACCAGGCGACGCGGGCGCCGAGCAGCTTGGCGAAACCGGCTTCGATGTCGCAGCGCTGATCGAGATCCTTCTGCCTGGCCGAGTCGAAGGTGAGCTGCCGGGCGATCATCGTCTCCACCGCCATCCACGCCAGCTTGCCGTAGACCCGCGGGAAGTTGAAGATCGGCTGGCCGAACTGGATGCGATCCTTGGCGTATTGCAGGCCCAGCTCCAAGGCGTTCTGGGCGACGCCGACGGCCCGCGCCGCCGTCTGGATGCGCGCCCCCTCGAACGTCGACATCAGCTGCTTGAAGCCGTTGCCCTCGGCGCGGCCGAGCAGGTTCTCGGCCTTGACCTCGAAGCCGTCGAAGCCGAGCTCGTACTCCTTCATGCCACGGTAGCCGAGAACCTCGATTTCGCCCCCCGTCATGCCCGGCGCCGGGAACGGATCGTCCTCGGTGCCGCGCGGCTTCTCGGCGAGGAACATGCTGAGGCCCTGGTAGCCCGTCGTCTCGGGATCGGTGCGGGCGAGCAGGGTCATCATGTCGGTGCGGGCGGCGTGGGTGATCCAGGTCTTGTTGCCGGTGATGGTGTAGACATTGCCGGTCTTGACCGCGCGGGTGCGCAGCGAGCCCAGGTCCGAGCCGGTGTTCGGCTCGGTGAAGACCGCCGTCGGCAGGATCTCGCCGGCCGCCAGCTTCGGCAGGTAGTGGGCCTTCTGGTCGTCGGTGCCGCCGAGCTTGATCAGTTCGCCGGCGATCTCCGACCGGGTGCCGAGGGACCCGACGCCGATGTAGGCGCGCGACAGCTCTTCGGTGACCACGCACATCGCCAGCTTGCCCATGCCGAGACCGCCGAACTCCTCGGGGATCGTCAGTCCGAAGACACCCAGCTCCGCCATTTCCTCGATGATCGCCAGCGGGATCAGCTCGTCGCGCATGTGCCAACCGTGGGCGAAGGGCACGACCTTCTCCTCGCTCCAGCGGCGGAACTGGTCGGCGATCATGCCCAGGTCTTCGTCCAGGCCGTTGTCGCCGAAGTGGCCATCACTGATGATCGCCGCGATGCGCCGCCGGACGGCGTCGGTGTTGCCTTGCTTGATGAGCAGCGAGACGGCCGGCGTGTAGAAGGCGTGCAGCGCGTCGTCGCCGACGCCCATGTCGTATGGGCGGACGATTTCGCCCTGCGCCATGACGATGCCGCCGACCATTTGGGACAGGTACTCGCCATACGCCGCCTGCAGGAACAGCAGCTCCAGTTCGCCCAGCCGATCCTCGCCCTGCAGGCGCTCGGCCCAGGCGACCATGCCGCGCAACGCCGACGCGTAGGTCGAGAACCAGGCGTAGCCATGGGCCGCGAACTGATGCCGGTCGACCAGTTCCGACGGGATCCGGCCGTCACGGACGACGAGACGTGAGACTTCCTTCCGCACTTCCACCTGCAGGTGCTGGACGGCATTGTAGGCGTCGAGGCAGGTGGGAATGAGATCCGACAAAACCGGGCTTCCGCTGTCACCAATAGGGGCATCCATGGGTTTCAAATCCTTCGTCAAAACAAACGGGGCCGGATCGCTCCGGCCCCGTCGTTGGGAATGTCTCGTTTGCTGCTGCGCGATCGCGGGCCGAGCGCTCTAACGTTCTCCGCTAATGTGACGGTCACGACGCGCCTTGACAAGCGATGCTCCGTTCAGTCGGTGGTAATCGCCTTGCGGACGACGTCGGTCATCGACAGAACGCCCACGGGCTTGCCTTGCTCGGTCACGACCAGCCGGTGGATGCGCTGCTTCAGCAGTATGGTGATCGCTTCCGACATTGGCGCCTGCAGATCGATGGAGGCGCACCCCCGCGTCATCCAGTCACCGACGCTGAAGTTCCGCACCTCCGCCGCGGTCCGACCCTGCCGGGCAAGCACGATGTCGGTCTGGGACAGCACGCCGATGGCCGCGTCGCCTTCGATGACCACCAGGGCGTGCACTTCGTTGTCGATCATCTTCCGGGCCGCGTCATGGAGGTTGTCGGCGGTGCGGCAGGAGATGATGCCGGCGCTCATGCGGTCGCGCACCTTGGTGCCGTCGTCAACGAACGTGAACTCCTCGGCCCCGCCCGCGACATCCGGCAGCGGTACCGACAACGGATAGGGGTGCGGCGTGTCGTGGATGTCGCCGGCCGGCAGGCGCACCTCGACTGACGCCACCGGCGCGTCGGCGGTCTTGCCGAGACCGAAGTCCGGCGCACCGATCAGCACCGCCATGTTGCCGTGCGGGTGCAGATTGTCGTGCATCAGCTGATGCACGTGCGGCACCTCGTCATAGGTGAAGGCCTTCGACATGCACGGATTGAGCAGTCCCTTCAACGCCAATTCGTTCATCGCGTAGGACTGGTCGTCATTGGCGAAGTGGGAGCCCTGGACGCGCTTTTGCCGCATCCACAGGTAGCGCAGATCGACCGTCGCGTTGTAGCCGGTGGTGCCGGCGCAGATCACCACCATGCCGCCGGTCTCGCAGACGAACATTGACGTCGGAATCGTCGCCTCGCCCGGATGCTCGAACACCACGGTCGGTGACCGTTTGTCGCCGAGCTTTTCCCAGAACTCCGCGCCAAACGAGCGCACACCCTTCAGCCAGTTGGCATAGCCGACGCTGTCCTTCCAGTGTGGCAACATGCCCCAATGGTCGAAGTCCTTGCGGTTGATGCAACCCTGGGCACCGAGCTGC
>CAZBWP010000115.1:0-2048 GCA_964495295.1 uncultured Rhodospirillaceae bacterium
TCCTCCGCGCGGTCGACGGCGTCAGCTTCCGGGTGCGCCCCGGCGGCGCCACCGCGCTGGTCGGCGAATCCGGATCGGGGAAGTCGGTCACGGCGCAGGCGATCCTCGGCATCCTGCCGCGCGTCGGCCGCGTCGTCGGCGGCGAGATCCTGTTCACCGATCCCGATCGGGACGGCACCACGGTCGACCTGGCGAAGATCCCTCCGGAGAGCAACGACTATCGGGCGATCCGCGGCAACAACATCTCGATCATCTTCCAGGAGCCGATGACGTCACTGTCGCCGCTCCACACCATCGGCGACCAGATCGGCGAGGTGCTGCTGCTGCACCGGCGGCTGAACCGGAAGGCCGCGCGCAGTGCGTCTGTGGACATGCTGAGGCTCGTCGGCTTTCCCGATCCGGACCGCGCCTTCGATACCTATCCCTTCGAGCTGTCCGGCGGATTGCGCCAGCGGGCGATGATCGCCATGGCCCTGGTCTGCCGGCCGGCCCTGCTGATCGCGGACGAGCCCAGCACCGCGCTCGACGTCACCATCCAGGCGCAGATCCTCAAGCTGATCGCCGATCTGCGCTCCGAACTGCGGATGGCGCTGCTGCTGATCACCCACGACCTGGGCGTGGTCGCCAACGTCGCCGAGGAGGTCGTGGTGATGTATCACGGCCGCATCATGGAGAGCGGGCCGCTGCGCGAGATCTACACCGATCCGCAGCATCCCTACCTGAAGGCCCTGCTGCGGGCGGTGCCGCACTTCAACATGACGGCGGGCGAGCGCCTGCAACCGTTGCGTGAGATCGAGTACCGCGCCGGCCACCTGCTCGCCATGCGGGCGACCGAAGACACCGTGGCCAGCGGCGGGCCGCTGCTGTCGGTCCGCCATCTCTGCAAGAGCTTCTCCACCCGCAAGACCGCGGGGATCTTCGGCACCGGCGGGACGGTGGCCACCAAGGTGGTGGACAACGTCAGCTTCGATATCAAGCGCGGCGCCTGCCTCGGCCTGGTCGGCGAGAGCGGCTGCGGCAAGACGACCGTCAGCAAGATCCTGATGCGGGCGATCGCCCCCGACGCCGGCTCCGTCACCTACCACGATCCGAGCGGCCCCATCGACGTGCTGAGCCTGAAGCCCAAGGCCCTGATCGCGTTTCGCCGGCGCATCCAATACGTTTTCCAGGATCCCTACGGCTCGCTCAACCCGCGGATGACGGTGTTCGAGATCCTGAGCGAACCGCTGATCATCCACGAGGTCGGCGACGAGGACTACCGGCGCGAGATGGTCATCGAACTGATGCGGGTGGTCGGCCTCGACTCGCGCCACCTGAACCGCTATCCGCACAGCTTCTCCGGCGGCCAACGCCAGCGCATCGGCATCGCCCGGGCACTCGCCCTGAAGCCGGAGATGTTGATCTGCGACGAGCCGGTCTCCGCGCTCGACGTCTCGGTCCAGGCGCAGATCCTCAATCTTCTCAAGGATTTGCAGAGCGAACTTGGGCTCACGTATCTGTTCATCTCGCACAACCTCGCGGTCGTCGACTACATGGCCGACCGCATCGCCGTGATGTGCGCCGGCCGGCTGGTCGAAGAGGCCCCGCGCGAGGCGCTGTTTCGCGATCCGGTCCACCCCTACACCCGGGCGCTGCTCGCCGCGGTGCCGTTTCCGGACCCCGACCGCAAGCTCGACTTCACGGCGCTGATGGACGGCCGTGCCTCGATCCCGGACGCCTGGCCCGATCCGTTCACGGCCGGGCCGGACGACGAGGCCGCGCTCTATGATCTGGGATCCGAGCACTATGTGCGGGCGCGCTCGGCGCCGTCGAGCGGAGCGAGGAAGGTGGCATGAGAACGATCGTCGCGATGGCGCTGGCGGGCTGGCTGGTGGCGCTCATCTCCGCGCCGGCCGGGGCCGCGGAGGAACCACCCCTCCTGGCGCCCCGCGTCGCTGGCGGAACCCTGCCGCCGCTCGCCGAACGTCTGCCGGAAACGCCGCGCGTGATCGACCTGGAGAGCGTCGGCAAGCTTCCCGGTCGGTACGGCGGGACGCTCAGAACCCTGG
>CAZBWP010000115.1:2148-7533 GCA_964495295.1 uncultured Rhodospirillaceae bacterium
ACGGCCTTGGCATCGAAGCCGCCAATTCGGTGCTGCGCGAGAGCCCGCTGTACCATCCGGACTTCGCCGCGGCCTGGGCGGAGCACGCCCCGGAGGCGGCGAACGCGCTGCTCGACGGCCTCGGCCTCGCCCGCCGCGCCGCGGATGGCCGGCGGCTGCTCCCGGATGGTCGGCCGTTGGAGCTGACCATCGCCACCACGGCGGAACGGCCGAGCCGTCTCGAGGTGTTGCGGTTCGTCGTCGAGGCCTGGTCGGCGCTGGGGATCGAGGCGCGGATCGAGACCATGCCGCGCCACGAGTTGCGCCAGCGCGCCCTCGACGGCGACATCAAGATGTCGGCGTGGAAGGGCCTGGAGAACGGTGTGCCGGGCCCCAACTGGCCGCCATCGGAACTGGTTCCCTCGGAAGCGGTGCAACTTGGCTGGCCGGTGTGGGGCTTGTACGTTGAGTCCGGCGGTCATCTCGGCCAGCCGGTGGACATGCCCGAGGTCGCGCGCCTGGTCTTTCTGGCCAAGGCCTGGGAGACGGGGGAGAGTCGCGCCGATCGCGTGGCGGCCTGGCAGGGGCTGCTCGCCTGGCACGCCGAGAACGTCTTCAGCATCGGCACGGTGCACGCCGTGCCGCAGCCCGTGGTCCGGCGGCAAGCCCTGCGCAACGTTCCCGAGGATGCGATTTACAATTGGGAGCCGGGTGCATATTTCGGTCTTTATCAGCCGCCTGCGTTCTGGTTCGACACGGCCCCACGGTCCCCGGATTAATGGCCTGCGGTCTGAACACATGCGAAGCGGAGAGCCCTCGATGACGCGCACCCTGATCTCCATCGCCGCCGCGATCGCGATGGTCGGACTGGTCGCCCTTCCGGCGGCCTCCCAGACGGCCTTCCAAGAACCGCCGTTCTTTGTCGACTGGGTGACCCGCGGCGATCTGCCCCCGGTTGCCGAGCGACTGCCGGAAACGCCATCGGTCGTCGACCTGGCGGCGCTTGGCAAGGAGCCCGGCCAGTATGGCGGCACGCTCCGCACGCTGATGGGGCGGGCCCAGGACACGCGCATGCTGGTGGTCTACGGCTATGCCCGCCTGGTCGCCTACGATCCCGCCTGGAACCTCCTGCCCGACATTCTGGAGCGTTTCGAGGTGGAGGAGGGGCGCATCTTCACCTTGCATCTGCGCAAAGGGCACAAGTGGTCGGACGGGCATCCCTTCACCGCCGAGGATTTCCGCTACTATTGGGAAGACGTCCTCAATCACGAAGAGATGTCACCCGGCGGCATGCCCATGTTCCTGCGCGTCGACGGCGAGCCGCCGACGTTCGAGGTCATCGACGAAACCACCGTCCGCTATACCTGGGCGAAGCCCAATCGCGCCTTCCTGCCGGCGCTCGCCGGCGCCCGGCCGGAATTCATCTATCAGCCGTCCCACTACCTGAAACAGTTCCATGCCAGCCACGCCGATCCGGCCGAGTTGGAACGGCGCGTCGCCGCCGACGGGCAGCGCAACTGGGTGGCGCTGCACTTCAAGCACGCCTCGCAGTACAAGAATGACAATCCGCGACTGCCAACCCTGCAGCCTTGGCGCCTGGTCACCGAACCGCCGGCGAACTTCTTCGCCTTCGAACGCAACCCGTTCTACCACTGTGTGGATCCAGAGGGCCGCCAGCTTCCCTACATCGACGCGGTCACGTTCTCGGTGGTCAACGCGAAGCTGATCCCGGCCAAGACGGCGGCCGGTGACAGCGATCTCCAGGCGCGCGGGCTGGGCTTCGAAAACTATGCGATCCTGAAGCAGGGCGAAAAACGCCACAACTACACCGTCAGGCTGTGGCTCTCGGGCGCGGGCGCGGAAATGGCCCTCTATCCCAATCTCAACACCCGGGATCCGGTGTGGCGGGCGGTGCTCAGGGAGCCGAAGGTCCGGCGGGCGCTGTCGCTGGCGATCGACCGGTCCGAAATCAATCAGACGGTCTACTTCGGCCTCGCCGACGAAGGCGGCAACACGGTCCTCCCCGAGAGCCCGCTCTACGAGGAGACCTTCGCCCGCGCTCACGCCCAGTTCGACCCGGCGAAGGCCCGGGAGTTGCTCGATGCCGCCGGGCTGGCCAAGACCGACGCCCGTGGCGTGCGGCTGCTGCCGAACGGCGAGCCGTTCGAGGTCATCGTCGAGACGGCGGGCGAGGATCCGGCGGAAACCGACGTCCTGCAGCTGATCCGCGACACCTGGGCGGAGATCGGCGTCAAGATGCACATCAAGCCGCTGCAGCGGGAGGTGTGGCGCAACCGGATCATCGCCGGCTCCACGGTGATGTCGATCTGGAAGGGCCTGGAAAACGCCCTGCCGACGCCATCGATGGCGCCGAGCGAGTTGGCGCCGAGCAGCCAGTTGCAGTACATGTGGCCGCGCTGGGGCCAGTTCGCGGAAACCCAAGGCCAGGCCGGAGAGCCGGTCGACCTGGAGCCGGTCACCGAACTGGTTGCCTTGCAGCAGGAGTGGGACAGCGCCACCGACGACAGCGAACGCGCCACCATCTGGAAGCGGATGCTGGCCATCCATGCCGATCACGTGTTCACCATCGGCCTCGTCCGAGCGGTGCCGCAGCCCGTGGTGGTCAGCAACGACCTCCACAACGTGCCGGAAAAAGGCATCTACAACTGGGAACCTGGGGCCCACTTCGGCATTCACCGTCCCGACACCTTCTGGTTTTCAGAGGCCCGTCGGAACTGAGGACCACCGACCGACCGCCACAGCGGTGATGGATCGTCGACAGCGCGCGAGGTTTTCCGGCCGATGCTGACCTATCTCGTGCGTCGCATCCTGACGATGCTGCTGACGATGCTCGTCATCAGCGCGCTGGTGTTCATCATCATCCAGCTGCCGCCGGGCGACTACCTTTCCAGCCATATTGCCCAGTTGGAAAGCCAGGGCGAGCTGGTCCCCCATGAAAAAATCGAATTCCTCCGCCGCCAGTACGGCCTCGACCGCCCGCTGCATGAACAGTACTTCGTCTGGCTGTTCGGCATGCTCCAGGGCGATCTGGGCTATTCGTTTGAATACAATCTGCCGGTTAGCGACGTCATTGGCGATCGCATCCTTCTGACGATCATCCTCAACTTCGCAACCATCCTCTTCATCTACATCGTATCATTTCCGATCGGCGTCTATTCCGCGACCCACCAATACACATGGGGCGACCACGGCTTGACGTTCATCGGCTTCCTCGGCCTCGCCACGCCCAACTTCTTGCTGGCGCTGATTCTCATGTACCTGGCCAACGTCTGGTTCGGCACGTCGATCGGCACCCTCATGGCCGAGGAGTACCTGAACGAGCCCTGGTCGGTCGCCAAGGCGCTGTCGGTGATGGAGCACCTGTGGGTCCCGGTCGTCGTCATCGGCACGTCGGGCACCGCCGGCATGATCCGCCGACTCCGCGCCAATCTGCTCGACGAGTTGCAGAAGCAGTACGTGATCACCGGGCGGGCCAAGGGCCTGCCGCCCGGCAAGCTGTTGCGCAAGTATCCCCTGCGCATGGCCTTGAACCCGTTCGTCGCCGACATCGGCAACCTGTTACCGCAGATCGTCTCCGGTTCAGTGATCGTGTCGGCCGTGATGTCGCTGCAGACGACGGGGCCGATGCTGCTGGCGGCGCTGCAGAGCCAGGACATGTATCTCGCCGGCTCGTTCCTGATCTTCCTCGCCGCACTGACGGTCGTCGGCATGTTCCTGTCCGACGTCCTGCTCGCCGTGCTCGATCCCCGCATCCGCATGGGCGCCGGAGGCGCGCGATGACCGACCGTCTGCCGCACTACGTCTCCAAGGCGCCCTTCAACGTCCATTCGATCGAGGCGCTGACGCCCGATCAAGAACGCTACTTCATGGCGTCCCAGTGGAAGATGATCTGGTGGCGCTTCCGGCGACACAAGCTGGCGGTCGTTGCCTCGGTGGTGCTGCTGCTGTCGTACATCTCGATCGTCTTTGTCGAGTTCCTGGCACCTTATGGTCTTCACACGCGCAACATCCAGTTCATTTATGCCCCACCCCAGGCCGTCCGCCTGTTCCACGAGGGCGACTTCGTCGGCCCGTTCGTCTACGGACTCAAATTCGAGTTGAACCTGGAAACGCTGAAGCGGGAATACGTGGTCGACCGGACGGACGTGCAGCGCATCCGCGTCCTGTGCCGGGGCGAGCCCTACAATCTGTTCGGCCTTATTCCGGCCAGTACCCACCTGATCTGCCCCGCTGAGGGCGGCACCCTGTTCCTGCTCGGCACCGACCGGCTGGGGCGCGACATGGCCTCGCGGCTGCTCTATGGCGGTCGCATCTCGCTCACCGTCGGCCTGATCGGCATCACCATCAGCTTCCTGCTCGGCATCACCATCGGCGGCCTCGCCGGCTACTTCGGCGGCTGGGTCGACAACATCGTGCAACGGGTGATCGAGATCCTGCGGTCGCTGCCGGAACTGCCGCTGTGGATGGCGCTGTCGGCGGCGCTGCCGATCACCTGGAGTCCGGTCCTGGTGTTTCTCGGGATCACCGTGATCCTCGGATTGCTCGACTGGCCGGGCCTCGCCCGTGCCGTCCGCTCGAAGCTCCTGGCGTTGCGCGAGGAGGATTTCTGCTCGGCCGCGCGACTGATGGGGGCGAAGCCGTCCCGCATCATCGGCCGCCACCTCTTGCCCAATTTCATGAGCCACCTGATCGCGTCGGCGACGCTCTCGATCCCCTCGATGATCCTGGGCGAGACGGCGTTGAGCTTCCTCGGCCTCGGTCTCCGCCCGCCGATCACCAGTTGGGGCGTGCTGCTGACCGAGTCCCAGAACATCGAGGCGGTCGCCCTCTACCCGTGGCTCCTGACCCCGATGATCCCGGTCATCGTCACCGTGCTCGCCTTCAACTTCATGGGCGATGGCCTCCGCGACGCCGCCGACCCCTACTCCTGAGGCCGGCACCAGCAGCGCGCCGCCTGCGACCACCTGGTCTTCCTGCCCTGCCGGAGAACCTGCGCTTTCCGCCGGAGTGAGCGTCGCTACACCTGTTCCGGCGAAAGGACGGTTTCCTGGACCTTTTCCAGCCACAGGCTGGTTTCCTGGGCGCCGTCGGCGAGAAACAGGCGGCCGACGACGTGCTCCTTCAGGGCGTGCTTCATGCGGGTCGTCACCCAGCGGCTCGACCAGACGAGGCGCCAGCCGCCACCGGTGAGCAACGCCGCCACGGCGCACTGCTCGTTGTAGCCGCGCGCCGCCCAGGCCGCCGGGTAGTCGTCGGGCAGGAAGACGTCGTGGAAATGCACGTAGACGCCCGCCGGCAGCGCCGGCAGGACGCGATTGATCAGGAAGTCGACGTCGGTGCCCGGCATGAACACGTGACTGGAGTCGACGCTCAGGATGTCGGCCG
>CAZBWP010000116.1:0-4183 GCA_964495295.1 uncultured Rhodospirillaceae bacterium
GATGACCAAGAAAGCCGGCCGCCGGGAATGGCTGCGCGCCCGCCTCGCCGCCGACCCGGATGGCCGGCTGGTCGCCCACCACTTTCCGCGCGAAGGCTCGGGCATCCTGTCGTCGATGGTCCACGCCGACGGCCTGGTGGAACTGCCGGAGGCGCTCACCCGCGTGGCACCCGGTGACCTGGTGGACTTCCTGCCGTTCTCGGAAGTGGAACGCTGAGCCCGCTCAGCCGCCGCCGCGCTGGAAGGCGCGGTCGAAGCGGGCGAGCGTGTCGGCCATGTCCGCCGGCGCGAAGCCCTCGAAGGCGAGCCGCACGTCGGTCACCGGCAGGTCGAACAGGCCCAGTTTGCGGCGGCGCTCGGGCGACAACGTGATGGCCAGCCGACGCTCGCCATCGACAACCTCGATCGCCCCGTCCGCCTCGCGAAGTTCACCCGCCAGCCGGGCGCCGGCCAGAATCCGCCGGAAGTCCGCGTGACTGATCGACATCTCCTTGTGGATCACCCGGGCCGCCGCGGTCGCCGCGCCCTGCACGCCGTCAGCCACCGGCCACCGGCGGCCAGACCGCGAGCGCGTCGTGCTCGGCAAGCCGCGTCGTCGCCCGCTCGCTCGGCGGCAGATAGGCGCCGTTGACCAGCACCAGGTGGCAATGCTCGCGCGGCACGTTCAGCCGTTCGATGATCGAGGTCGGCGTGGCATCGGCGGCCACCTCGATCTCGGCACAGTTGTCCCGCGCGCCGGGCGGCAGATAACGGCCGAGGCTGGCGTAAAGCTTGACGGTCACCTTGATGGTCTCGGGCATGGTCTCGGGCCGTTCCTCTGGTGCGTTCCCGCAGGAAGACGTGGGCCCGCGGCGACCGCCGGTCAAGCGGACCCAACGATGCCTGCCGATCAGCGAAGGTCGGCGAGCCGGATCTGCTGCCGGCGGACCACCGCGCCGTCGAGCCCGCGCACCTCGAGGGACATGGTGCCGGCCTGCCAATCGATGTCGATCACCCCGAAGTTCTCATCGCCATAGACATCGCCGAGGCGGTGCGGCCCGGCCTCGCGGGCGTTGCGAAACGGCCGGTTGAAGCTGCTCGACGTGATCTCGTACAGCGGATACGGCAGCACGTCGACGCGGCGGTAGAGGGCGCCCAGATGCCGGTCGCCGGAGAGGATGACCACGCCCGAAGCACCGGCTTCGGCCAGGGTGTCGAACAGCCGCTGGCGCTCCCTCGGCAGGTTTCCCCAGCGCTCCCAGCCGTGCCCGTCGGCCAGCACCTGGATGCTGGAGACGAGCAGGCGAACCTCCGCCGGCTCGCGGAGCGTCGCTGCGAGCCAGCGCCACTGCGCCTCGCCCAGCATCGTCTTCGCCGGATCCGGATCCGGCAGGTAGCGTTCCCGGCCCGGCGCGCCGCGCGCATCGGTCGGCCGCAGCGGCGAGCGGAACGAGCGGGTGTCCAGCAGGATCACCTGGACGCGCTGTCCCGGCGGACCGACGGTGACCGCGCGATGGATGCCGCCGTCCCCGTCCTCGGCCGCCGGCGGCAGGCCCCAGAAGTCCCGGAACAGGGCTTCCGACTGCCGGCGGTAGGGAAAGTCGCCGCCGGCGTCGTTCTCGCCGTAGTCATGGTCGTCCCAGGTGGCGAGCACCGGCGTCGTCGCCCTCAGCCGCTGGAACCCCGGCTCCGCCGCGAGCGCCGCGTACGCCTCCTTGAGCTCGGCCATCTCGGCGGAGGAGACGTCGCCGTAGACGTTGTCACCGATCATCAGGAAGAGCTGCGGGCGCGCCGCCAGGATCGGCTCCCAGAACGGTTGCGGCTTGCCCTGGTCGGCGCACGAGCCGAAGACGATGCGGTGCAGCACCGTGTCGGCGGGGAGCGTCGGATACGGCCCCTCGGCGGCGGCGCGCCCGCTCACCAGGACGAAGCAGAGGACCATCAGGAGCCTGAGCACGGACACGACGATCTCCCCGCGGGCGATGACCGTCGTGTCCTTAGCCCAGGCGATCGCGGGTGGCAATCCGCGACCAGGTCAGAACGGCGCGACGATGTCCCAGATCTGTGTGCCCCAGCGTGGTTGCTGCAGGTCGCTGAGGGTGCCGCGGCCGCCGTAGGCGAGGCGCATCTCGGCGATCCGGTCATGGGGGATGGTGTTGTCGGCCTCGATGTCCTGCGGCCGAACGATGCCGCGCACCAGCATCTCGCGCAGTTCGTAGTTCACCCGCAGCTCCTGACGGCCGACGATCACCAGGGCGCCGTTGGGCATGACGTCGGTGACCACCGCGGCCACCTCCAGTTCCACCTTGTCCGTGCGGTCGATGGCGCCATCGCCGAGGGTCTGACTCTTGGTCTGGAAGTCGATCAGATTGCGGTTGACGGAGTCGGGTAGCAGGTCGGTGAGCGCCCCTTCGGCCCCGATCAGGGTGTTCAGCTTCGCCTGCTCCTTGTCGTCGCGCTGGCGCGTGGTCGAGTTGTCCAGGGTGGCGCGGTTGTCCAGGCGGAGCTTGACGGTGACGATGTCGCCCACGTCCTTGGCGCGGATATCCTTGAAGAATGCCTTGGCGCCGGGGCGCCACAGCGAGGCCGGGTTGTCCTCGGCGGGTTGCGGTGCCGGCGCCGGCCAGCTCCGCGGTTTCGCCTTCGGATCCTCCTTGGGATCGGCGATCGCACTGATCCTGGGCTCGGTGCCAACCTCCGAGAGGCGCTGCACCGCGTTGCATCCGGTGAGCGCGACGACGACGAGCAGCGCCGCCAGCGACGCGAAACGGGACATGGGGACCGCATGGATCATGGGAGCCTCCTACTCCAACGGGAACTCGGGATCGATGCCGACGGTGGCCTGGCCCGGGCCGCTCACCCGCGCCTCGATGACGCCGTTGCTGTTCAGGTTGCGAATGCGGACGACGTCGTCGCGACCGCCGTCGTCGAGCGCGCGACCGCGCGCGGTGAGCAGCATCTGCGGCGTGGCCAGGATGACGGTGACCAGCTCGCCGCGGGCGATGATGATCGGGGTACGGACCTCCGTCCGACGGATCGGCGTGCCGGGGCGCAGCACGTGACGCGGCGTCCGGCCGATCAGGTCCTGCTCGTCAAGGACGGCATCGCCCGGCAGCAGCCGGGTCTGCACGGTCCGGATCTCGATGTCGTCCTTGCCGATGACCTCACCCGCGCCCAACCGGCGCACCACCACCGGCACCGACGTCATGTCCTGCAGCCGGCCGCTCACCCGCAGGCGGCGGTCCTCGATGCCGTCCAGGGATGTCAGCAGGACCGCCGCGAACTGCGCGCCCCGCGGATCGTAGGCCACGCTTTCGACCGCCAGCATGGCGGCGGGATCGACGGGGAGGTGCACTTGCGGCGGCGCGCCGCCGAAGTCGACGCGCCGGCCGCTGACGGAGACGCCCGAGTCGGCCAGCGCCGTCAGGATGCGGTCTTCCAGGTCCGCCGGCGCGACCAGGACGCTGGCCCGCTGGACCATAGTGCGCACGGTGCGCGACCGCGGCAGCCAGTTGAGGCCGTGCGCGCGGGCGATGCGGGAGAGCCAGCGGGCATCGAACTCGGCGTGGCGCCCCGGCTCCGGCGCGTAGGCGACGGCCGTGTCGGCCTTGGCGCCGGTGCCGTCGAACAGGTCGCCGAGCCTGATGAGGTCGTCATCGACAACCACCGATCCGCGGCTCTGGACGACGGATTCGAGACCGGGCGGCGGGGCTGCGGCCGCCGGGGCGGAAGCCGCGGCCAGCAGCCCGAGGATGGCGAGAGCGGAGAACAGTCGGAGCATCATCGGAACACCTCATCGCATCGCGGCGACCGCGCCCAGCATCTCGTCGGCTGCCTGAATGACCTTTGAGTTCATTTCATAGGCGCGCTGGGCGGAGATCAGATTGGTGATTTCCTCGACGGCATTGACGTTCGAGGTTTCGAGAAAGCCCTGCAGCATGGCGCCGAACCCGGCGGACTGCGGCGTGCCGGTCGTGGGCCCCCCCGAGGCCGGCGTCTCCAGCATCAGGTTGCCACCGATCGCCTGCAGCCCGGCCGGGTTCGGGAAGGTCGCCGTCTCCAACTGGCCGACGTTCTGCAGGTCGACCTGACCGCTCACCTTGACCAGCACCTCGCCGCTCTGGTTGACGGTCACGTCGATGGCATCGGCGGGCACGGTGACGCCCGGCAGGACGCGGTAGCCGTCGTGGGTGACGATCTCGCC
>CAZBWP010000116.1:4283-5498 GCA_964495295.1 uncultured Rhodospirillaceae bacterium
CGGGCACGGTGACGCCCGGCAGGACGCGGTAGCCGTCGTGGGTGACGATCTCGCCATCGGCGTTCAGCTGGAACGTGCCGTCGCGGGTGTAGGCGGTCTCGCCACTGGGCAGCTGGATGCGAAAGAACCCCTCGCCCTGGATCGCCAGGTCGAAGGGGTTGTCGGTCGCCGCCAGGTTGCCCTGGGCGTGGATGCGGTAGACGGCGGCCAGGCGGACGCCGAGCCCCAGTTGCACGCCGGTCGGCACCACCGACCCGTCGTCCGCCGAGGTTGAGCCGGGCCGGCGCAGGTTCTGGTAGAGCAGGTCGTGGAACTCGCAGCGGCGCCGCATGAAGCCGGTCGTGTTCATGTTGGCGAGATTGTTGGACACCACCTCGACGTTCTGCTGCTGCGCCTTCATGCCGGTGGCAGCGATGTTGAGGGCCTTCATGTCATGACTTCCTTTCGCTGGCGCGGGCGGACCTGAACGGTCAGTCCACGTACGCCTTGACCATGTTGCGGATCCGGTCATCCTCGCGATCGATCAGCTTGGCGGCACTTTCGTACGCGCGTTTCACCTCGATCATCCGGGTGATCTCGGAGATCGGCTCGACGTTCGAGCCTTCGAGCATGCCTTGAACGATGTCGGGGTTGGCCACCGCCACGGGCGGCGTGGTCGACGCCATCAGGCCGCCGGCCACCGCGTCCAGGCTCCGCGAATCCTCGAAGCGGACGATGCGCAACCGGCCGATCTCGCCTTCGTCTCCGGATACCGTGCCATCACCGGCGACGACGAATTGTGCGTCGCGGGCGCCGAGGACGATCGGCCCGCCGCCCTCTCCCAGCACGGGGTGGCCGTCGGCGGTGACCAGCCGGCCGCCGCTGTCCACCCGGAAGTGGCCGTTGCGCGTGTAGCGCTCGCCGGCGTCGCTCTCGACGACGAACCAGCCGTCGCCGCGCACCGCCAGGTCGAAGGGGTTGCCGGTGCTCTCCAGCCCCCCTTCGCTCAGGTCGCGGACCGAGGCGACGTCGCGGACGAACGCCAGATCCTCGCCGAACGCCGTCTCGCCGCCGCGCAGGCGGACCGTATGATCCTCGATCACGAGCCGCTGCGCCTTGAAGCCGCTGCTGTTCATGTTGGCGATGTTGTGGGCGATGACGTCCATCTGGCGTCTCAGCACGCCCTGATTGGACAGCGCGACGAGGAGCGTGTTTTCCATCGACCGAGAGATCCCT
>CAZBWP010000116.1:5598-7514 GCA_964495295.1 uncultured Rhodospirillaceae bacterium
GTCCGCGTCGAGACGGGAGAGACAGCATGGCCGGAACGGGTGCGACAGCGACGGTCGACGGCGGCGCCATGGCGGTGCCGGCGCCGCGGCGGAGCCGCCGTCTGTTGTTGATCGGCGCCATCGCGGCCGTCGTGCTTGCGGCGATCACCGCCGCCGGCGCCCACTTCCTCGGACTGATCGCCACGCCGACCGGCACCGACGAGGCGGCCGCGGCGACCGGCGACGAGGCGGCGCCGGCCGAGCGCGCCCACCCGCCCGTGCTCCACGACCTGCCGGAGTTCATCGTCAATCTGAACGCCGGCGGCCGCAGGACGCGGTTCCTGAAGCTGCGCAGTCGCCTGGCGCTCCGCGATCCCGGCGACGTGGCGGTGGTCAACGAGGCCATGCCGCGGATCATCGACGTGTTCCAGGTGTATCTGCGCGAACTCAGGCCCGAAGACCTCGAAGGATCGGCCGGCACCTATCGGTTGCGCGAGGCGCTGGTGCGCCGCGTCGGCGCCGAAATCGGGCCGGAGCGCGTGTCCGACCTGCTGTTCGTCGAACTGTTCGTGCAGTAGCCCCCCAGCAACAGCCCCCTCGCCAAACCCCCTCGCCTGACCGGGACCGCCCGATGCCGCCACCGCCAAACAATCCGAACCTCGACAGCACTACCGGTCCAGCCGACGATCTCGCGGCGGAATGGGACGCCCTTGCGGCGAGCGGCGACGACGGCGCATCGCCGGGCGTCCTCAACCAGGAAGAGATCGACAGCCTGCTCGGCATCGAGGATGCCAACGGCGGCGAACGCAAGGCGATGCACGCCATCCTCAACAGCGCGCTCGTCTCCTACGAACGCCTGCCGATGTTGGAGGTGGTGTTCGACCGGATGGTCCGGCTGCTCACCACCAGCCTGCGCAACTTCACCTCGGACAACGTCGAGGTCTCGCTCGACAGCATCGTCTCGACGCGCTTCGGCGACTACCTGAACTCGGTTCCGCTGCCGGCGATGCTCAGCGTCATCAAGGCGGAAGAGTGGGACAACTACGGCCTGATCACCGTCGACTCGCCGCTCATCTATTCGATCGTCGACGTGCTGCTCGGCGGCCGGCGCGGCACCGCGGCGATGCGCGTCGAGGGGCGGCCCTACACGACCATCGAGCGCAGCCTGGTGCAACGCCTGATCGAGGTGGTGCTGATCGACCTCGGCGCCGCGTTCGAGCCGCTCAGCCCGGTCAGCTTCCGCTTCGACCGGCTGGAGACCAATCCCCGGTTCACCACCATTTCCCGGCCATCCAACGCCGCCATCGTCGCCCGCATCCGCATCGACATGGAAGACCGCGGCGGGCGGATCGAGCTGCTGCTGCCCTACGCGACGCTGGAGCCCGTGCGCGAACTGTTGTTGCAGATGTTCATGGGCGAGAAGTTCGGTCGCGACTCCATCTGGGAGACTCACCTCGCCGAGGAGTTGTGGCAGACCGGCATCGAACTGGTCGCCGTGATGGACGAAAAGACCATGCGGCTCAAGGACATCTTCGACCTGCGCGTCGGCAGCCAGTTGGTCTTCAACGCGACGCCGGAGTCGTTGATCGAAATGCGCAGCGGCACCGTGCCCATGTTCACCGGCCGCATGGGGCGCCGCAAGGAAAGCATTGCCATTCAGGTCGACAGTCGCATCGACCGCCGCAAACATAGGGGCTGAGCATGGTCTGGTCCATCGTCCTCGATCTCGTCGTTTCCCTGTTGCTGGTGCTGACCATCGGCTATGCCGTGCTGCTCAATCGCCGCCTGGGCAGTCTGCGCCGGCAGCGCGCCGAGCTGGAAAGCGGCACGACGGCGTTTCAAGCCGCGATCAAGAGCGCCGAGGACAGCATTGCCCGCCTGAAGGTGACCGCCGAGGGCCTGCAGGCGACGGTCGACAAGGCAGCGGCCGCACAGAA
>CAZBWP010000117.1:0-7367 GCA_964495295.1 uncultured Rhodospirillaceae bacterium
ACCCGCCCCCCGCAGTTCACCCATTTCGTGATTCGGCAACTCCTGCGCCCATGCGCGAATCCCCGCCATGACGACCTCGCCCGGCGAGTCGGGCTCGCCAGCCACCGCCGGGCAGGTTGTCGCAAGCGTGACGCAGGCGGCTGCGGCAGTAAGGGCGGCTCGCTCGAAACGACTCATCCGTCTCTGCATTTTCGCCTCCACACATCCTTCGACAGGGCAGCGGTCCGTCACGGTCGTGACAGTGTTCCTGCCCATGTTAGAACTCGTTCGACGGCCGCGCGACCGGCCTGAATCCATGGTTGAGAATCGGCACGACATCCGCCGCGCGCGCCGTCGGTGTTCCGCGCAGCGTTCCCGCGCGATCAACGGCCTTTCCTTCCTTGTCGATCAGGACAAGGATGACGCCGTTCCACATATCCGCGAATTGATCGATGGGTCTGGAGCGGTTGCCGAAGGCGGGATCAGCAAAATAAACCTGCCCGCCAGACAACCCTTGCACGACCACGAAGTGCTTATAGCCCCGCACGGTGATCAATGCCAGCGCCGGAACCTTGAGCGCTTGCAGGTCTTTGACATCGGACACCTTGAAGCCGCCGCCGACAAGCCCATACGACTCGCCAATCTCTTTCAACTCAAGCATTGAGAAGCCGAATTGCATGATTTTTTGTTGCGTTTCCGTGTCACCGGATTCGAAAATACTCTCGATGATCTCTTGCTCGCTGGTCGAAATGCCGAAGGTATAGCGCAGCAAGGTGGCCAATGCGGCGGCGCCACAACTGATGTCGTATTTCTGCCGCTCGATATTCTCGAAGCGCAGGTCCATCAACGTCTTGACCGGCGGCCGGATGACGGTCTGTCCCGCCAGCCTGGTAAGGTCCATGCTTCGCGCCGAACCTGACGCAAGAACCAGCAGACAGGCCAGAACCAGGCAGCAGCGTCTCATGGCATCACCTGAACGATCGAGAGCCCGACCACGTTGGATACGCGGTTCATGTCGCCCGTGCTCTGGTTGACCTGCGCGACGCCGGAGAAATCGGTGAACGAATTGGCAACGACCAGCTCGCGCGGACCGGCCTCCCCCTCCTCGATGAGGGTGTTGTCGCCCTCACCGCCGACGGCCTCCAACATGACATCGTTCAACTGGATCGCATCCGGCCCGACCAGGAGACCGACTCCGACAGCCACCACATTGAGTTGCTGGTTCAGATTGCCGGCGGACTGGTTGATGCCGACGATGCCGGCACCGCCCTGGAAGCTGTCGACGATGCGTGTTTCCCGGGGCCCGCTGTCGCGCACGGTGACCGTGTTGTCGCGCAACTCCTGGACGCCGTACACATGCAGGCTCTCAACGGCAGCGCCACCGGTGGAAACGGCAATGGCGTGGATGTTTGCCTGACTGCTCAGGTTTCCGGCGTCCTGGTTGACGGCGAGGAGGCCCGAATGATTGTTCCCCGAGCCGGCGAACACCACGGACCGGGACACGTTCTCTTCCGTGACGATGTTGCCGACGGCGCGTTGCGCCAAGACCACATCGGCGGTCACCGCGCCGGATGCGACGCCCGCCAGCGCCGCGACGTCGCCGATGCCCGGCATCGCCTGCCCGAACACCGGGACCGACGCGCTCGCGGGCGCCACGGCCGTAACGGCCTGAATCCCGTTGCCATCAGCCAGGAGAGTCTCGATCCGGTGGACGGGTGCCGGGTTCGCCGGCAGTTGAGCGGGCACGGCCTGAGACTCCTGCGCCTGCGCCGTCGCCGTTCCCAGCCAGCCGGCCAGCACACCGGCGAACGCGGCAATGGCTATCGTTGCGGTTCTCGTTGCGCCCTGCATGTCCGCGGCCCTCTCTGTCGGCGGGCCCGGTTGTCAGCCGAGCTCTTGTGGTTTGGCCTGCTCTCAACACGTCGCCCAGAAAGTACCCCGCATGGGGGAGGGGGAGGTTCCCTGCCCCCATGCGAGGTCGGTTCAGTGACGCCTCAGGTGCCGGGGATGCCGACAGCCGCCGTCGTCGTCAGAGCACCAAAGCTGATCGCCGTGCCTTGGTTGTTCATGTCGCCGGCAGCGTTGTTGATCATCACGACACCCGTGTTGAACGAGGCCGAGCCGCTCAGACGGGAGATCTTGACCGTCTCGACCTGGAGCGTCCGGTTGTCGGTGTTTTCCTGACCCAGCGCCGATTCCGTCAGCCCGAACGCCGATCCCAGGCCCACCGTCAACGCCAGAACGTTGGTCTGATTGTTCAGGTTGCCGGCGCTGTTGTTGACGCCGATGGTGCCCTGGTTGTTGTTCACCGAGCCGCTGATCTCCGCCAGGTGGTTCGGGTTGGCCAGCGCCGTCGGAATGTCGGGAGTGCCGTCTTCGAGGCGCGGGAAGATCTCCCACTCCTCGGTGAAGTTCCGGTTGTTCTTCTGATCCACCTCGGCCTGGGCATTGGCGAACGACGGGACGTCGTTGAAGGCGTCGATCACCGCGAACGCCTGGACATTGCCCTGGTTGTTGATGTTTCCGGCATCATTGTTGACGCCGATCAGGCCGGTGTTGTCGTTGATTGAGCCGGCGATCACCGCCCGGAGGTTGATGCCGAAGCTGGTCTCGCCGGGGATCGGATCACCGCCCGCGGCGTCGCTCGGCGGCGGCGAACCCAACTGCGGATCCTGGCTGGCACTCACGACGTTGTCGCTGTTGCGGACGTTGACGATCGCCATCGCCTCGGCCGCGTTATCGAAGTCGAAAATTCCGTCGACGAAGATCTCGACGAACTTGGTCTTCTCGATCGTCTCGGTGACGAAGACGTCCTTGTCCTTGGTGATCACCGCCGTGACGAACACGTCGGCGAGGGCGCCCTGGGCCACGACAGCCATTGCCGCGACCATGGCCGACCCGAGCGTGTAATTCAGGTGCTTTCTCATCGCACAATTCCTCTTGCTAGCCGATCACGGACACTATTGGATGGTCTGAACCAGGGCGACGGAGAACACGTTCGCCTGGTTGGCCATGTTGCCCGCGGCGTTGTTGACGCCGACGATGCCGGTATTGCCGTTGATCGACCCCGTGATGTTCGCCTGCTTGTTGATGCCGATGCCGGCCGGCACGAGCCCGTCATCGTCACCAGCGACCAAGGTGTCCGACTCGTACACGCGGTTCCAGGAGTTGAACTGGCCGAGATCAGATTCGGCAAGCGCGACACCTTCGGGCGCGAGGCTGAAGGCGATCGACAGAACGTTGCCCTGGTTGTTCAGGTTGCCCGCCGAATTGTTGACCGCAACGACGCCGGAGTTGGTGTTCAGGGAGCCGCTGATGAGCGCATCCCGGAAGATCAGGTTCTGCGCGTCGATGACGTTGCCGTCCTCGGGATTCAAGGCGCCGCCGTTGGTGGCGTTGGGATCGGGAACGGCGCCGTTGTACTGGCTCGCCGCCGCCTGGGCCTCGGCAAAGCCGATCGTGCCCTCCTGCTGCGGGTCCGGGTTGGGATCCGGCGCAGGATCGCCCGGGCGTCCCCCGGCGAAGTCGACCGACACGGCGATGGCGTTGCCCTGGTTGTTCATGTTGCCGGCGACGTTGTTGATGGTCAGGATGCCGGAATTGTCGTTGCCCGTGCCGTTGACCAGTTCGGCAACCTTCTCGGCGCAATTGGTGCACGCCTCGTTGCGTTGGTTCCGCTGGTTGAGCAGCGCATGGGACTCGGCGGCCTTGTCCACGTCGATGTCGACGAAGGCTGTGAGATTGACAAACTTGAAGATGTCGATCTCTTCGAAGACGAAGATGTCCTTATCCTTGTCGATGGTCGCGAACACGTCGACGTCGGCGAGCGCGGGCGCGGCCACCATGACCACCCAACCCGCGACGCCTGCTAACAGCGCTTTCCTCATGATAAGACCTCCCCATCAAGGTGGAGTTAAACGAGACCCCGATGATGGCGCAGACCGCAGGCGGCCGCCTTAAACTATCTTTAGAATCCATAGGAAAATGTTACTATCTTGCGTGCGATTCGCAGGCTGCGCACGAAATGGGCACCGGCGGCACGTCCGAACCATGCCGTCGAAGCACCCCGTCGGCCCCGTTCAGGGGGCTCCTTGCGCGAAACACTGGTGCCGGCCGGCGCCCGAACGGACACGTTCCGGAGCCCCCCGAACGGCCGCGCCGCAACCGGGTGAGCGTCGGAGAGGGGGAGAAGGGATCTGGGTAAGGAGATAGGGATCTGGGGATTGGAGCGGGCGAAGGGATTCGAACCCTCGACTTCAACCTTGGCAAGGTTGCGCTCTACCCCTGAGCTACGCCCGCGCTGTCGCGACGGCGCGCGACCGAGGGATCATATTCGCTGGGCCCGCGTTTGCAAGCCTGTTCATATGACCCCGTTCTGGGGCGACGGTCGGAGGGCGCGGACGCGCGGCTTGAGATCGCGCGGGCCGAGCGGCTAGAGTGCGCACCATGACGGCCGGGGAAAACGATCTGATGGAGCGGCTGGCGGGGCTCGGCATCGCGACGACCACGGTGCGGCACCCGGCCGTGTTTACCGTCGATGAGAGCAAGGCGCTGCGCGGCTCGGTTCCCGGCGCGCACATCAAGAACCTGTTCCTCAAGGACAAGAAGGGCCGCCTGTGGTTGGTGGTCGCCGCCGAGGACCGGCCGGTGGATCTCAAGGACCTCCGGCGCCGGCTGGGCGCGGCGACCCTGTCGTTCGGCCGGCCCGAGCTGCTGCGCGAGGTGCTCGGCATCGAGCCGGGATCGGTAACGCCATTCGCCGCGATCAATGATGATGCCGGCCGCGTCACCGTGGTGATCGACGCCGGCCTGATGACGGCGGACGTGATCAACGCGCATCCGCTGACCAACACGGCAAGCACCGCCATCGCCCCCGCCGACCTGGTCGCGTTCCTCATCGACACCGCCCATCCACCCCAGATCCTGGACCTCGGCGGCAGCGATGGAGGCTTGCGAGGTTTCGCCGATGCGTCCATGTAAAGCGACACTTGCCACTGGGGACATCGATCAATCATGGCACTGATTATTGACCCTCAAGGCACCGCCGCACCGCCCGCCGGCGGTGACGTGGTGATCGACAGCGACACCGAGCATTTCGCCGTCGATGTCATCGACGGATCGATCGACCGGCCGGTGATCGTCGACTTCTGGGCCCCCTGGTGCGGGCCCTGCAAACAGCTGACGCCGATGCTGGAAAAGCTGGTGCGCCAAGCCGGCGGCCTGGTGCGCCTCGTCAAGATCAATGTGGACGAGAACCAGGCGCTGGCGACCCAGTTGCGCATCCAGTCGATCCCGACCGTCTATGCGTTCTCCGGCGGGCGGCCGGTGGACGCCTTCACCGGCGCCCAAACCGAAAGCAGCCTGCGCGCCTTCATCGGCCGGCTGACGGCCGGCGCCACGCCGCCGCTCGCTCAGGCCTTGGACATGGCGCAGGCGGCGCTCGACGGCGGTGACGCGAAGTCGGCCGCCGCCGTGTTCACCCAGATCCTCGGCGAGGATCCCCGCAACGCCAAGGCGATCGCCGGGCTGATCCGCAGCCGCCTGGCGCTCGGAGACGTCGCCGGCGCGCGCTCGGTGGTGTCCGGCCTGACGCCGGATCTGTCCGAGCAGGTGGTCATCAAAGCGGCCAGGACCGCGGTCGAGCTTGCCGAACGCGGCGGTGCCACGGGCGACATCGGCAAGCTGACCGCCCGGGTCAACGCCGATGCCAACGACCATCGGGCGCGATTCGACCTGGCCGAGGCGCTGTTCGCGGCGGGCCAGGCGGAGGCCGCCATCGATGCCCTGCTGGACATCATCCGCCGCGATCGCGCGTGGAACGAAGACGCCGCCAGGGTGCAGCTGTTGAAGGTCTTTGACGCACTGGGGCCGACGCACCCGCTGACCACCGCTTCGCGGCGGCGTCTGTCCTCGATCCTGTTCTCCTGATGGACGAGCCAATCGACGAGGCCGTCGCGGCGCTGCCCGCCATCTTGCCGATCTTCCCGCTGCCCGGATCGCTGCTGCTGCCGCGCGGCCACCTGCCCCTGCACATCTTCGAGCCCCGCTATCGCGCCATGACCGAAGCGGCGCTCGGCAACAGCCGGCTGATCGGCATGGTGCAGCCGCGCGATGCCGATGTCGACCTGGCCGGCAACCGGGTCGCCATCTACGATACCGGCTGCGCCGGGCGCATCGTCCAGTTCGCGGAAACCGAGGACGGCCGGTTCTTCATCTCGCTGCGCGGCGTCTGCCGCTTTCGCATCATCGAGGAACTGCCGCAGGAGACCTCGTTCCGGCGCGTGCGGGCGGATTTTCACCCCTTCCGCGACGACATCGAGCCGGTGCGCGACGCCGTCGTTCGGCGCGAGCGCCTGATCGGCGTCGCCCGGAGCTTCCTCGAGGCCCGCGGCCTCGATGCCGACTGGGCGGCGATCAACGAAGCGTCCGACGAAGCCCTGGTGACGGCGCTGGCGATGACGTGTCCGTTCGAGCCGCGCGAGAAGCAGGCCCTGCTGGAAACGCCGGGTCTGAGCGCCCGCGCCGATCTGTTGATCTCGATCATGGAGATCGCGATCTGCGATCAGGACGGCCCGGCGGGCGGCATCCTGCAGTAGCGAAACGCCCGCACGCCATTCGGAGGGAAGACCGCCGTGTCCCATCGCACCGTTGATCCCAGGCTCCTCGAAATCCTCGTCTGTCCGCTGACCAAGGCGACGCTGCGCTATGACGCCGAACGGCAGGAGCTGATCAGCGACGCCGCGAAGCTCGCCTACCCGATCCGCGACGGCATCCCGATCATGCTGGTCGACGAAGCCCGCTCGCTGGAGGGTGACGACGGGACGCCGCCGCGGCCATGACCGACCCCTACGGCAGCCGGCACAAGCCGACGGAAATCCGCCTCAAGCGGGACGAGAAGGTGCTGGAGATCGACTTCGATGACGGCCGCTCGTTCCGCCTGCCGGCCGAATACCTGCGCGTCGAGAGCCCCTCGGCCGACGTGCAGGGCCATCATCCGTCGCAGAAGACCGTGGTCGCCGGGCGTCGCCACGTCGGCATCATGGCGCTCGAACCCGTCGGCTCCTATGCCGTCCGCATCCGCTTCGACGACATGCACAACACCGGACTCTATACCTGGGACTGGCTGTACCACCTCGGCGCCAACCAGGAGGCGCTGTGGGGCGCCTATCTGGAGGCGCTGGCGGAGAAGGGCTTGAGCCGCGAGCCGTAATTCCGGTTGCAGGTTGCCTGCCCCCTGTTGCACTTTGCCCTTCGACGGATGACCATCAACCCTGATACGGAGCACTCCGACATGAACCCGTTTCTCCTGCCCTTTCAGATCCAGATTGCCCTGGTCGGCCTGACGTTTCAGATGGCGTCCGCGGTCATGCAGGCCCAGGCCCCCTTGG
>CAZBWP010000118.1:0-4294 GCA_964495295.1 uncultured Rhodospirillaceae bacterium
GGTGTTCACCGGCGGCTCCGGCAGCATCTTCCGGCCCGATCTCAGCGAATCACGGATCATCCGGCCGGTGTTCGCGCAGCTCGGCGTCGGCGAGCGCGTCCTCTATGAGGGCCGGTCGCGGAACACCTTCGAGAACGCCGAGCTGACCGCCGAACTGGTGGATCCAAAGCCGGACGAGGTCTGGGTCGTCGTCACCTCGGCCTTTCACATGCCGCGCGCCGTCGGCTGCTTCCGCGCTGTCGGCTGGCAGGTTATTCCTTACCCCGCCGATCACCGCACCGACGGCGCCGCCAACTGGTGGCCGCCGCAAATCGCCTTCGGGACGAACCTGAGGCACCTGGATTTCGCGGCGCATGAATGGATCGGTCTCGTCGCCTACCGGCTGACCGGCCGCTCGGATGCGCTGTTTCCGCGTCCTGACGGTTGACAGAAGCCCGCGAATCGGGCCACTCGAGTCCTTCCAAAGGCGGGAAAAGGGGCCGCCCGCGCGGCAAGGCTTAGGACACGGATGACCAGAGCACGAGCCGTTGTCTCAGCAATCATGGCAGTCCTGGCGCTGACCGTCGGCGTCTGCACCGCGACGGCGGCGGAGACCTTCGATGCCTGGCGGGCCGAGCTGGCGCGACGTGCCATCGCCGAAGGGATCTCGCCGACGACGGTCGATCGTGCCCTCTCGCGGGTCCAGCCGGCGCCCCGAATCATCGAGCTGGATCGGCGGCAGCCGGAGTTCACCGAGACCTTCTGGTCGTACCTGGACAAGCGGGTCACCGCGAAGCGGGTCGAGCGCGGGCGCCTGCTGTTGGAGCGTCATCGGGCGCTGCTCGAGGCCGTGCATGCGCGATACGGTGTGCAGCCGCGCCTGTTGGTCGCCTTCTGGGGCCTGGAGACCGACTTCGGCGGCTACACGGGAGAGTGGCCGCTGTTCCAGGCGCTGGCGACGCTGGCCTATGACGAGCGCCGCCGCGACTTTTTCACCGAGCAGTTGCTGGCCGCGCTGCGCGGCGTCGACCGGGGCGATATCCCCCTCGACGCGAAGTCGTCGTGGGCGGGAGCCATGGGCCAACTCCAGTTCATGCCGACGACCTATCGGGACCATGCCGTCGACTTCGACGGGGACGGCCGCATCGACCTGTGGCACAGCCTGCCCGACATCTTCGCCTCCGCCGCCAATTATCTGCGGGCGGTTGGCTGGGACGGCAACCGGACATGGGGCCGGGAGGTGCGCCTTCCCGCCGGCTTCGATTACGCGAAGAGTGGCCTCGATCAGCCGCGCCGGCTGGCCGAGTGGCAGGCCCTGGGCGTGCGCCGGATCGATGGCGGTCCGTTGCCGGCGGTCGATATCGACGGCGCGCTCCTGCTGCCGGGCGGAGCACTGCAAGGTCCGGCGCTCATGACGTATGCCAACTTCCAGGCGATCATGGCCTGGAACCGCTCCTTCCTCTATGCCGTTGCCGTCGGCCACCTGTCGGATCGCCTGGTTGGCGGCGAGGGCTTTGAGACGCCACGCCCGCTCCGGGACGATCCGCTGTCGCGAACCGACGTGATGGAGATGCAGCGGTTGCTGCTCGGCCTCGGCTACGACACCGGCGGGGTCGACGGCATCGTAGGCGCGGAAACCAGGCGAGCCATCCGCCACTTCCAGCAGATGGCGGCGCTGCCGGCGGACGGCTACGCCAGCCCGGTCGTCCTTCACCAACTGCGGAAGGCAACCATGCAATGAGACCTTGCTCAACTTCGGTCCGCATCGTCCGGCTGGCTGTCGTCGCCACTCTCGTCGGTCTCGGCGGCTGTGCCGAGACCGAGTTCGCGGCGCAGACCGCGAAGAACCTTGGCCGCATCGAGGCCCCGCGGGGCGTGAAAATCGGCGCGCCTTATGAGATCAACGGGGTCTGGTACGAGCCGCACGCCGACTACGCCTATGACCGGGAGGGCGAGGCATCCTGGTACGGTGGGCACTTCCACGGTCGACGGACCGCGAGCGGCGAGCCCTACAACATGAACGCGCTGACCGCCGCCCATCCGACGCTGCCCATGCCGAGCATCGTTCGCGTCACCAACCTGGAAAACGGCCGTAGCCTGGACCTGCGCATCAACGATCGCGGCCCGTTCGTCGAGGGGCGGATCATCGATGTCTCGAAGCGCGCCGCAGAGATGCTCGGCTTCAAGGGGCAAGGCATCACCCGGGTGCGTGTCCGCGTGCTCGCCGAAGAAAGCCTGATCGCCCAGGGCCAGGATCCGGGACGCCTGCGATCGACCAGTGGCCCCGCACCGACCTTCGAGACCGCCGCCGCCAGTACGTTTGCGGCCTTGCCGGAGCCGGTCCCCGAACCCGCCGCGGCTCCAGCGCCGTTCGCATCCGTCCCGGAGACGATCCCCGACCCGGTCGCGGCCTTGGAGGTGGCGGCACTGTCGGAGCCCATCGCCGAGCCTGCCGCCGGCCCGGAGGCCATGTCGCTGCCCGACAGGGACGACGCCGCAGCCGCATTTGTCCGCTACACGCCGGCGGGGACGTGGATTCAGGCCGGGGCCTTTTCCGCCTATCCCCGGGCGGAGGCCGTTCGAAGCCGGCTGACCGATGTCGGGCCCGTGGTCATCTCCGCTGTCCTGCTTGGCAACGCCGAGTTCTACCGGGTGCGGGTCGGGCCGGCGGAAACGCACGCCGCGGCGCAAGAGCTCCTGGCGCACGTGGTCCGCGCCGGCTACCCTGAATCGCGGATCGTCATCGAGTGACGGCCCGCTCCAGCCGATCGACTGGCACCGTGATTCAACAGAGAGGCAGGAAAGAGTCGTGACACTTCAGAAGACGTGGGCCGCGCGCTCCTCTCACCCCCGTTCGGTGTTGACCACTGTCGCCCTGGCGCTGCTTGCGGCCTGGGTCGTGATCCTTCCTGGGCACGCCTTCGAGACCAGTTCCCGCGAGGCGATCCTGATGGATTTCCAGACCGGTACCGTTCTGTTCGAGAAGGACGCGGACCAGCCGATGCCGCCGGCGTCCATGAGCAAGATCATGACCGTCTACATGATCTTCGAACGGCTCCACGATGGCCGAATGAAACTGGACGACACGGTGACGGTCAGTGACAACGCCTGGCAGAAGGGCGGCGCCGCCAGCGGCGGATCCACCATGTTCCTGCAGCCGGGCGAGTCGGTGACCATTGAGGACCTGCTGCATGGGATCGTCGTCTCTTCGGGCAACGACGCCTCGATTGTCGCCGCCGAGGCGATTTCCGGCGGGGAGGCCGCCTTCGCCGAGTTGATGACCCGACGCGCCCGGGAGATCGGTCTGAACAACAGCACGTTCACCAACGCCACCGGCCTGCCGGACGAGGCGCACGTGACGACGGCGCGCGACATGGCGCTGCTCGCCAAGCGGACTATCGCGGATTTCCCGGAGCTCTACGAAGCGTTCTATGCGGAAGCGGAGTTCACCCACAACGGCATCAGGCAGGGGAACCGAAACCCGCTGCTCAATAAAGGCGCCGATGGCCTGAAGACGGGGCACACCCGCGCCGCCGGCTATGGTCTCACCGCATCGGCCGCCCGCGACGGTCGCCGCTTGATCCTCGTCGTCAACGGCTTGGAGAGCGCCCGCGAGCGCGCCGCCGAGGCGGAACGGATTCTCGACTGGGGCTTCCGCGAGTTCGACACCTATCGCCTGCTGACGGCGGGCGAGCCGATCTCCGAGGCCGAGGTCTGGCTCGGCGACCGGAAGACCGTGCCGTTGACCACCGATCGCGATCTCCTGGTCACCATGCTGCGGGAGGCGCGGCAGAACATGACGGTGACCGTGAAGTACGACGGTCCGATCCCGGCCCCCATCAAGGCCGGCGATCCCATCGCCGTCGTGGTGATCAGCGCACCCGGCCAGGAGCCTTTTCGTCAGCCGCTGGTCGCCGCCGCCGATGTCGAGGAACTGGGCCTGTTCTGGCGGCTGATCGCGACGCTGGAGGGGATGATCACGGGGCAGCTCAACTGACAGTGCCACGCGGTCGATTTCTCACTGTCGAGGGGGGTGAGGGGGCCGGCAAGTCGACCCAGGTGCGTCGGCTCGCCGCGGCGCTCGAAAGCGCGGGGTGGCGGGTCCTGGTCACGCGCGAACCCGGCGGGTCCCTGGGCGCCGAGGCCATCCGCGCGCTGCTCGTCGACCACCGTGCCGCCGCCTGGAGCCCGATGACCGAGGCGCTGCTGCATTCGGCGGCGCGGCGCGACCATCTCGATCATGCCGTCCTGCCAGCGCTGGCCCGCGGCGACTGCGTGGTGTGCGACCGCTTCGCCGATTCGACCACCGCCTACC
>CAZBWP010000118.1:4394-7321 GCA_964495295.1 uncultured Rhodospirillaceae bacterium
GCCCGCGGCGACTGCGTGGTGTGCGACCGCTTCGCCGATTCGACCACCGCCTACCAGGGATACGCTCAGGGGCTCGGCCATGATCAGGTCGCCGCCCTGCACGCCTGGGTGCTGCGCGGCCTGAAGCCCGACCTGACGATCCTGCTCGACATCGACGTCGAGGCCGGCCTCGGCCGGGCCCGGGCGCGCTCGCCGGAGGGTGATCGCTACGAACGGATGGACGGGCCGTTTCATGCCCGGGTTCGCGCGGGATTCCTGGAGATCGCCCGGCGCGAGCCTGACCGCTGCGTCGTCGTCGACGCCGACCGCCCGGAAGACGCGGTGGCGGCCGACATCCGCCGCATCGTCGTGCGCCGGTTTCCCGAGCTCGGCACGATCCGGGAGCCGGCGTGACCACCGCGCCCTGGCCGGAACCGCGCGCCAACCCCGACCTGCTCGGTCACGCGCCGGCGGAGCAGGCGCTCCTGGCGGCGTGGCGCAGCGGCCGGCTGCCGCACGCCTGGCTGATCACCGGGCCGCGCGGCATCGGCAAGGCGACGCTGGCGTTCCGCTTCTGCCGGTTCCTGCTCGCCCACGGCACTTCGGGAGCGCCGGCGCCATCGCTGTTCGGCGAGGCGCCGCTCCCGAATTCCCTATTCGTCGAGCCGGCCGCGCCGGTGTTCCAGCGGATCGCCGCCGGCGGTCATCTCGACCTGGTCACCGTGGAGCGGCGCTGGGATGAGAAGGCGGGCCGGCGGCGCAGCGAGATCGTCGTCGACGACGTGCGGGCGGTGCAAGGCTTGGTGGCGCACACGGCGGCGGAGGGTGGCTGGCGGGTCGTCGTCGTCGACGCCGCCGACGAGATGAACAGCAACGCCGCCAACGCCCTGCTGAAGGTGCTGGAGGAGCCGCCGGCGCAGACGGTGCTGCTGCTGGTGGCCCACAACTTCGGCAGGCTGTTGCCGACCATCCGCTCCCGCTGTCGTCGGCTGCCGCTGCGGCCCCTCGCCGACGATACCGTGGCCGAACTGCTCGGCCGCTTTGCGCCGGACCTCACGCCGGCCGGCGCCGCTGCGCTGGCGCGGCTGTCGGCCGGCAGCATCGGCCGCGCCTTGACGCTGGCGGGGCAGGGGGGCGGCGGCCTGCGTGACGAACTGCTGAGCCTGATCGCCGACCTGCCGCGGCTCGATGTCGCGGCCGTGCTCGCCTTCGGCGAGCGCATCGGCAAGCCGGACGCAAGCGACACGTTCCTGGTGGCCATGGAGATGCTGCGCGGCCTGCTCGCGTGCGTCGTCCGCGCCGCCGCCACCGGCGCCGCCGACTCAATGACCTCAGACTCCGGGCCGGCGACCGCGGGGGATGCACGCGCGGCCGCCGTGGTCGGCCGCCTCGCCGGCGCCGGTGGCCTTGATCGCTGGCTGGAGGTGTGGGACAAGACCGGCGCTCTTCTCGCCCGCGTCGACAGCGCTTCCCTCGATCGCAAGCAGGTGATCCTCACCCTGTTCACGCACTTGCAGAACGCGGTCCGCGCCTGACCCTGGCGTGGCGGCACCGAAAGCCAGCGTAAGGACCAATCCCATGGCCGCGGCGAACAGCTTCTACGTCACGACGCCCATCTATTACGTCAACGACGTGCCGCACATCGGTCACATGTACACGACGCTCGCCTGCGACGTGCTCGCCCGGTTCAAGCGGCTGGACGGCTATGACGTCAGGTTTCTGACCGGCACCGACGAGCACGGCCAAAAGGTGGTCAAGGCCGCCGCCGCCGCCGGCATCACGCCGCACGACTTCACCGACCGGGTGTCGCAGAACTTCCGGGACCTCGCCCGGGTCATGAACTTCTCCAACGACGATTTCATCCGCACCACGGAGCCGCGGCACAGGATCTCCTGCCAGGCGCTGTGGCAGACGCTGCTCGCCGCCGGCGAGATCTACGCCGGCGCCTACGCCGGCTGGTACGCCGTGCGCGACGAGGCGTTCTATACCGAAGGCGAGCTTTCGGCGCTGCCCGATGGCACGAAGATCGGCCCCACCGGCGCGCCGGTGGAATGGGTGGAGGAGCCCAGCTACTTCTTCCGCCTGTCCGCCTGGCAGGACCGGCTGCTCGCCCTCTACGCGGCGCGCCCGGACTTCGTGCTGCCGCGCACCCGGCTCAACGAGGTGGTCAGCTTCGTCAAGGGCGGCCTGCAGGACCTCTCGGTTTCGCGCACCACCTTCGACTGGGGTGTGCCGGTGCCGGGCGATCCGAAGCATGTGATGTACGTGTGGCTCGACGCGCTCACCAACTACATCACCGGCGTCGGCTATCCCGAGACCAAGGGGGGCGACTATGCCCGCTACTGGCCGGCCGACGTACACATGGTGGGCAAGGACATCCTGCGCTTCCATGCGGTCTATTGGCCCGCCTTCCTGATGGCGGCGGGGCTGGAGCCACCGAAGCGCGTGTTCGCGCACGGCTGGTGGACGGTCGAGGGACAGAAGATGTCCAAGTCGCTTGGCAACGCCATCGATCCGTTGCATCTGGTCGCAACCTACGGGCTGGACCCGGTGCGCTACGTCATGCTGCGCGAAGTGCCCTTCGGCAACGACGGCGACTTCAGCCATGAGGGCGTGGTCAACCGGATCAACGGCGAACTCGCCAACGAACTGGGCAACCTGGCGCAGCGGGTGCTCGCCATGGTCAATCGCAACTGCGAGGGCAGGGTGCCCGCACCCGGGCCGCTGAGCGCCGAGGACGAGAGCCTGCTCGGAGCGGCGCACGCCTTGCTGCCGGCCCTGCGCGAGGCGATGGACGGTCAGGCCTTCCACGAGGCGCTCGACCGGCTGTGGACGGTGGTCCGCGCCGCCAACGGCTATGTCGACCGGCAGGCGCCCTGGGCCCTGCGCAAGACCGACCCGGAGCGGATGGCGACGGTGCTGTACGTGCTCTGCGAGGCCATCCGCCA
>CAZBWP010000119.1:0-7293 GCA_964495295.1 uncultured Rhodospirillaceae bacterium
TAGACGTAGTCGGTGCCCAACAGCACCCACCGCTCGGCGCCACCTCCATCCTGGCTCATGAGATACTCGACCGCCGGGATCGCCTGCTGATTGGGTGCCGCGCCGGTGTAAAACACGTTGCGGGAGCTCTCTTCACCCTCGTACTGGACCGGATAGAATAGCAGCCCATTCAGTTCCTCGAAAACCGGAAGAACGGACTTCCGCGACACCGATGTCCAGCAGCCGAAGACGACAGCCACCTTGTCTTTTTCGATCAGCTCGCGCGCCTTCTCCGCAAACAGCGGCCAGTTGGAGGCAGGGTCGACGACAACCGCTTGCAATTGCTTGCCGAGCACACCTCCCTTCTTGTTTTGGTCATCGATCAGCATCAGCATGACGTCCTTGAGCGTCGTCTCGCTGATCGCCATGGTTCCGGACAGCGAATGCAAAATGCCGACCTTGATGGTTTCTTGCGCCTTCGCGCCCCACGCAGGGACGGTGATGGCGGCGGCAACGGCCAGCGCGGCCGCCCTGCGAACGAATGAATGCATGTTTTCCTCTCCTTACGCGGACATATCCACGCCCTCGCTGTGCAACGGACGTGCCAATGTCCGGCAGTCAACGTCCGCGACGGCAGCAAACGATTGATTGTCATGGAGTCGTTGGGTCGAGGCGATCAGCTGAATTGATCCAGCCGACCCGGCGTTGCGCGCATGGCGCACGCCAGCGCCGTTGCCGGTGGCGTGTTTTTGGGCAGAAAGCCGAACATGAACAAAAAACACGCAGGCCCACGCCGGCTTGCCTCCCCGGCTTGCCTCCCCGGCTTGCCTCCCATGCGGCTCCGGCCCATGATCGCCGGACCGACAGGGCGCGTGGCGGGGAGATGAACCGATGAGCAAGGCGATCGGGCGCAGGGCCTGGACCTGGGTGGATGGCGACTGGATCGAAGGCAGCCCCAACATTCTCAACCCGCGCAGCCACGCCGTCTGGTTGTCGTCCGTTGTCTTCGATGGTGCCCGCGCCTTCGACGGGCAGGCACCGGACCTGGATCGCCACTGCGCGCGGGTGCTCGCGTCCGCCGAGCTGACGGGCCTGTCGCCGGCGATCGATGCGGCGGCGATCGAGCGGCTTGCCTGGGACGGGATCGATCGGTTTCCCCGCGGCATGCCCCTTTACATCTGCCCGATGGTCTGGGCCGAAGACGGCTTCATCACGCCGGATCCCGAGACCACACGCTTCGTGCTGAGTCTCGCCGAGTCGGCGTTGCCGCAGCCGAGCGGCTTTTCCGCCTGCTTCTCCAGCTTTCGCCGGCCGGCGCGCGACATGGCGCCGACCGAGGCCAAGGCGTCGTGCCTCTATCCGAACGTTGCCCGCGCCATCCGCGAGGCCGGTCAGAAGGGCTTCGACACGGCGATCATGCGCGATCCCTCCGGCAACGTCGCGGAGTTCGCCTACATGAACCTGTTCCTGGCGCAGGGTGGCGCGGTGCACACGCCGGCGCCCAACGGCACCTTTCTCAACGGCATCACCCGGCAGCGGGTGATCACGCTGTTGCGTGCCGCCGGCATCGAGGTGATCGAGCGCGCCATCGACGCGAAGGAGGTGCAGGACGCCGACGAAGTGTTCGCCACCGGCAACTATTCCAAGGTGCAGCCGTGCACGCGGATCGAGCGCCGCGACCTCCCGCCGGGACGCTTCTACAAGAAGGCGCGTGACCTCTACTTCGAGTACGCGCGCACCTGCACCCGGCCGTGAGCCCCGATCCCGGGGGAGCGCTCAGCGTTCGCGGAAGGCGGCGTCCATGGAGGAATAGACCGGCTTCAGCAGATATTGCAGCAGCGTCTTGCTGCCCGTGTCGATGTCGGCCTGCACCGTCATGCCGGGCAGGATCCGGTTGCGCTCCGGATCGGCGCCCACATAGGGCCGCTCCAGCCGGACGAAGCCCTTGTAGTAGGGCACGTCACGCTCATCGAGGAACGTCGAAGGGGAGACGTCGACAAGCACGCCGGCAATGCTGCCATAGCGCGCGAAGTCGAACGCCGAGACCTTGACGATGACCGGCTGGCCGGTGGCGACATGGCCGATATCGCGGGGCGAGATGCGGGTCTCGACGATCAGTTCATCTGTCACCGGGACGATCTCCAGGAGCGTCTCCCCCGGCTGGACGACGCCGCCGATGGTGCGGACGGCCAGCCCCTTGACGATGCCGGCAACCGGCGCGGTGATGGCGAGCCGCCGCACCCGGTCGCTGAGGCGGGCAAGCGACTCGCGAACCTCGGCGAGTTCGGCCGCCACCTGGCCCATCTCGGTCAGCGCCTCGCGCTTCAGCTCGGTGTCGTCCTCGGTGAGCCGGTCGCGGGCCTCGGCGAGGGCGCTCTTCAGCCGCTGCCGGTCCGACCGCAACGCCGCCAGCGCGCCATCCACCTCGCTGACCCGCCGCTGCACCTCCAGCAGGACGATTTTCGAGGACAGGTTCTTGCGGAACAGTTCCTCGCGCATGGCCAGCTCTTCGCCGAGCAGCGCCGCCTGCCTCTCCAGCGTCGTTTCCTGTTCCGAGAGCACGGCGAGTTCCGCCTCGCGCTGCTCGATCTGTTCGTGCAGCACCTGGGCGCTGCTGGTCCGGGCGGCGACGGCGATCTCATAGATGGTGCGCTGGGCGTCCGCGAGGGGCTGATGCTCCGGTCGGACAGACGAGAAATCGGGGCTGCGTTCGGTGCCGAACGCGCTCAGCCGTTCCTGATGCAGGGCGAGCGCGGCGGCGCGGGCGCGCATCTGCTCCATCTCGGCGACGGCATGGGCCGGGTCCAGGCGGATCAGCACCTGTCCTTGCGTGACGAGCGTGCCCTCGTCGACGAGAATCTCGGCGACGATGCCGCCCTCCAGATGCTGGATCTTCTGCACCCGCCCGCTGGGCACGACGCTGCCGGTGGTGGCGGCGACCTCGTCGATGTGGGCAACGGCCGCCCAGCCGACGAACGCGGCAACGATGGCGACCACCGCCAGCAAGGACAGGCGGACCAGCGCCGGCGTTCCCGTTTCCTCGAGCATCACCGAGGTCGCCAGATGCCGCACCTGGTGCCGTGGAACGGCCCGGTGGGTCGGTGGATTGGCCGGGGCCGGCGCGACGCCGGCGGAGGCGACGAGCTCGTTCATCGGAGATCCTCAGGCAGTTTGGACAACAGCGCCTCGGCGGGGCCGAAGCCTTGGACGACGCCGCGGTCGAGCCACAGGATCTTGTCGGCGACCTTGAGGTGGCTCGGGCGGTGGGTGTTCAGGAACACGGTCGTGCTGCCGCGCAGCCGCTCGATCGTCGCGACCAGCCGCTGGTCCCCGTGGACGTCGAGGCCCTTGCCGGGCTCGTCGAGCAGCAGGATGGGTGCCCGCTTGACCAGCGCCCGCGCCAGGTTGAGTTGCTGCAGGACGCTGGTGGAGAGGGCGCCGGTGCGGGCGTCGCCGATGCGGGTCTCGAAGCCGTCGGGCAGGTCGAGCACGGCATCGAGCAGGCCGGCGGCGGCGGCCGCCTCGGCGATCTCCTCGTCGGTCGCGTCCGGCTTTGCCAGGCGCAGGTTCTGGGCCAGCGTGCCGTAGAAGAAATCCGGCGTCTGCGGCTGATAGGCAACCAGGTGGCGGAGTTCCACGGGGTCGATCTGGCGGATATCCTTGCCGTCCAGTCGCAGCGCCCCCGCCTGCGGCTGATACATGCCGAGGATCAGCCTGAGCACCGTCGACTTGCCGGCGCCACCGAAGCCGACGAGGGCACAGACCTCCCCCGGGGCGACGTCGAAGTCCACGCCGACCAGGGCCGGTTCGGCGCCGGCGGCATAGCGGAAGGAAACGCGGTGAAAACTGACGCGGCCCTGGACCTTGCGCAGCGGCGCGACCATCAGCGATGGATCGCGTTCCGAGTTCAGGGTCATCAGGTTGTCGATCTGCGCGACGCTCGACTGCACCTGGGCGAGGCGGCTGATGGTGACGAACGCCACCTGCAGCGGCGCCAGCACGCGCCATACCAGGATCATCGAGGCGATCAGCGCGCCGGTGGTCATCGCGCCGTCGATCACGCGGATCACGCCCAAGACCATGGTGGCGACGCCGGCCCCGACCATCAGCACATGTGACAACTCGCCGATCACCGCGCTCAGGCTGCCCATGCGGAAGCTCGCCATGGCCGCGTCGGCGGAGACATCGCGGAAGCGCGCCTGCCAGGCGGCTTCGGCGCCACCGTACTTGACGGTGCGCAGGCCGCTGAAGAATTGCGCGAGGAATTCCTGGCGCCGGGCGCCAGCGTTGGCGCTGCGCGCGACCGAGAGCCGCACCACCGGCATCAGCAACATGCCGCAGACGCCGAAGACGGCGAACATTGCGAGAGGGACCAGGGCGACCGGCCCGCCGATCATCGCCAGGACGGCAATGAAGATCAGGGCGAACGGCACCTCCAGCACCACCAGCCCCATCGGCCCGGTGAAGAAGTCCCGCACGCTCTCGAAGTCGCGGAGGCGCGCCAGTTGTGCGCCGACGGTCGCCCGTTCGATCAGCGTCGGCGGCAGCGACAGCACCTTCTGGAACACCGCCGTCGAAACGATGGTGTCGAGGCGTGCGCCGACGTGGGCGAGGGTGCGCGCCCGCAGCGTCCGCAGCGCCTGATCGCCAAGGATGGCGATGGCCACGCCGATTGCCAGGTAGGCAAGCGTCGGCAAGGAGTGGCTGGCGACCACCTGGTCGTAGACGGCCATGATGAACAAGGGCGTCGCCAGGGCCAGCACGTTGACCAGGAAGGTCAGAGCCAGCACCTGACCGGCGACGCTCCGGAACCGCGCGGTGGTGAGTGCGAACCAGCCGACGCGCCGACTGGCCCGACGCTTGTCATCGGGATCGGCCGGTGAAAAAACGTAGGCGGTGCCGTGCCAGTCGATCCCGGCGCGCTGTTCGATGCCGGCGGCGGCGCCGTCGAACACCGTGATGACGCCGTTCTCGCTGGCCAGTGGCACGCAGGCCGGCCTGTCGTCGGGCAGGAACAGACAGGGCATGAGCCGCGAATCCAACCGGTCAAGGCGCCCCGTCAGCCGCTTCGCCCGGAAGCCCAGCACCGCCATGGCGTTGAGAAAGCCCGTGAGATCCAGCGTCTCGATGAAGTGCGGCAGGGCCTCGGCGACATGACGCGGGTGGCCCGACCAGTTCAGCGCGCGCAGCAACGGCCAGAGGCAGGCAGACAGATCGTTTTGTTCCGACAAGGCCGATGGTGCCTGATCGTCGACCTCCGGCCGATCGTCGGCCATCCATGGGTCGAATGCGGAATCGCTGAGGGCCGTCGGCGAGGACATGGTCGGCTGCTTCCCTTCCGTCTCAACAGGCCCGACGCGACGGTGCGGGTCCGCTCGCGGCAACAGACCGTGGCCGCGCCCGGTCGTCCGTCACCAGTGTGCCGTCAACGATCCGGAACACCCTGTCGGCGATCGCCAGCATCGACGGCCGATGCGTCACCATGACCAGCGTCCAATGGCCATGCAGCCGCTGCAGGACGTGGCGGAGCAGGGCGTCATGGGTGCGGTCGAGGGCCACGTTGGCTTCGTCGAAGAGCATGATCCTCGGCCGGCCGGTAAAGGCGCGGACGATGGCGATCTGTTGGGCGACGCCGTGGGCGAGGACCTGCGCGGCGCCGTCGCCGATTCGTGTCTCGTAGCCCATGGGCAGCAGCGCCACGTCGTCGTCCAGGCCGGTGATCTCGGCGATTTTCAGGGCGGCGGCGTCCAGGTGCGGGCGGAACATGGTCAGGTTTTCGCGGATCGTGCCGTCGAACAGCACCGGCCGTTGCGGCAGATAGGCGACCTGGGCGCGCACGCCTGCCGGATCGAGCGTCGTCACATCGCGGTCGTCGATGCGCGCGGTACCGGCGGTGGGTGTCAGCAATCCGGACATCAGGTGCAGAAGCGTCGTCTTGCCGCTGGCACTGTCGCCGGTGATCGCCACGGTCTCCCCGGCGGCGATGGTGAGCGAGACGTCGCGGAGCACGTCGGTGCGCCCCTGGGGAAAACGGAAGGTCACCGCGTCCAGGTCGATCGCTCCCCGCAGCGCCGGCACCGGATCGCGTGGCGACGCTGCCTCCGCCGGCAGGTCGAACACGTCCTGCACCTGTCGGCGGGCGAGGCGAATGGTCTGAAAGCGTGCCCAGATGCCGACGGCGCGCTGCAACGGCTGCATCGCGCGGGACGACAGCATGGTGCACGCGGCGAGGGCACCGACCGAGAGCGCTCCCTCGATGACGAAGATGGCGCCGACGCCGACGACGGAGAACAGCATCACCTGCGAGAACATGGCGCCAAGACCGAGGGCAGACGCGCCGTGGACGGCGACGCCATGGTGCGCTTCCGCCGACGTCGCCTGCAGGCGCTCGTAGCGGCGCAGGATCTGGTTCTCCAGGGCCAACGCCTTCACCGTGTGGGCGCCGCTCAACACTTCCATCAGGAAGTTGTAGCGGCGGTCATCCGCCTGATTGCGCTGCGCCAGGGCCTTCTGCATGCGCCGGGCGGCCAGCGCCGCCGTGCCGGTGAACAGCAGGAACACGACGACCGGCACCAGGGCCAGCGGGCCGGCCAGATAGGCGACGATGCCGATGAACAGCGCTGCGAAGGGGAGATCGCAGATCACCTGCATGGCCTGGCCGCCATAGAATTCGCGCAGCGTGCCCACCGCGTTCAGCCGCTGCATGTGGACGCCGGCACCGACCGCCTCGAACGCCGCCAGATCGGCCTCGAGCAGGTGGCGGATGGCGCGGCAGCCGACGGCGTGCTCGAAGCGGGCGGCCATCCAGGTGGTCACCACCGTCCGGCAGGCGCGCAGGATGAACTCCAGCACGAGCGCGATCCCGACCAGCAGCACGATGGCGACGAGCGTCTCGGCGGCGGCGTTCGGGATGATGCGGTCGTAGATCTGCAGCAGCGCCAGCGGCATGGCCAGCGACAGGATGTTGATGACCGCGGACGACGCCAGGATGTCGAAGGTGCGGCCCGCACCCCGCAACGGGAACCAGAGTCGGAAGCTCTTGGGATCGGATGGTTTCTGCCGGTTTGCCATCGGTCGGCCTTCTGCGAGCGGCGTCTTGCGCACGAGGCCGCGGCCCCGCCTCGAAGTTCTGCCTTCGGCATCGGATTGTGGGTGAGGGTGCTTAACGCACCGTTAACACGACGCCCCCGTTCAGGGGCCTCATGCGGGGACGCCAAGGTTCGTCGAAACCGGCGCCTACCAGGTGATTCGCTCGATCTCGTTGAACGAAAGCTGACTGCCGTCGGCGTACTGGATCGTGCCGCTGGCCTCGCT
>CAZBWP010000120.1:0-3505 GCA_964495295.1 uncultured Rhodospirillaceae bacterium
TAGGCACGGGCGTGCTCGCCATCCGGATCGTAGGCGACGATCGGCGTGCCGCTGTCCGAGGTCTCGCGGATGGCGATGTCCAGCGGCACCTCGCCGAGAAACTCCATGCCGAGCCGCTCCGCCTCCTGGCGGGCGCCGCCGTGGCCGAAGATCTCGGTGCGATGGCCGCAATTCGGGCAACAGAAATAGCTCATGTTCTCGATCAGCCCGAGCACGGGCACGTCGACCTTACGGAACATGTTGAGGCCCTTGCGGGCATCGATCAGGGCGATGTCCTGGGGCGTGGAGACGATGACGGCTCCGGCCAGCGGCACGCGCTGCGCCATGGTCAGCTGGGTGTCACCGGTGCCGGGGGGCATGTCGACGATCAGCACGTCGAGGTCGCCCCAGGCGACATCCCGCATCATCTGCTCCAGCGCGGACTGGACCATCGGGCCGCGCCAGACGATCGGCGTGTCTTCATCCACCAGGAACGCCATGGACATGGCCTTGATGCCATACTTGGACATGGGGTCCAGCTTGACGCCGTCACTGGAGACCGGGCTGCCGGTGATGCCGAGCATGCGGCGCATCGAGGGTCCGTAGATGTCGGCATCGAGCAGGCCGACGCGCCGGCCCAGCGTGGCGAGCGCAACGGCCAGGTTGACGGCGGTGGTCGACTTGCCGACGCCGCCCTTGCCGGAGGCGACGGCAACGATGGCGCGGACATCCGGAAGCAGATCGCGCTGCGGTTGGGGTGCTGCGGCGGGCGCGTGACTGGCGGGCGCGTGACTGGCGGGCGCGTGACTGGCGGCCGGCGCCGGGCCCGCGGGCCGCCGTTCGGCGGTCAGCATCGCCTGCACCGTGATGACGCCGGGGAGCGCATGCACCGTCCTTTCCGCCTGGGCGCGCAGCGGCTCCATCTTCGGACCCCGCTCCGCGTCGACCTCGATCGCGAACACCACGTGACCGTCCTTCACCTGCAGCCCCTTGACCATGTTGAGGCTGACGATGTCGCGTTTCTTGTCGGGATCAACGATGCACCCGAGTGCTCCCAGAATCTGGTGTTCGGTCACTGCCGCCATGGAACTCTGCTCCCTGTTTGCGTCACTCGCTTGGGTAAATCCGAGACCGGCCCGCGATTGCGCCCGCGTGCGTCAAGCCTTACATGTTCGAGAACAGTTATATAGGTTGGCGCGGCGCGCGTTCGATACCGGGCGCGGTCCGACCGACCACGCAACTCTGTGAGAAGGAGCGACCCAAGGCATGGCTTGGAATCCGAAAGGCGGTCCCTGGGGCAGTGGCGGTGGCGGCGGCGGCCCGTGGGGCGGCGGTCCGTCAGCCCCCCAACCGCCCGACGTGGATGAGATGATCCGCCGCACCCAGGAACGCTTCAAACGCTTCATGCCCGGCAACTTCGGTGGCGGGCGGGCGATCGCCCTCCTGGTCGCCGGCATCGTCGGCCTGTGGCTGGTGTTTGGTTTCTATCGCGTGCAACCCGGCGAAGAGGGGATCGCGCTGCTGTTCGGTCAATATGTGAAGATCGCGGCCCCCGGTTTGAACTACTGGTTTCCTCCGCCGTTCGGCGAGGTGATCATTACCGACACTCAAAAGACCAACCAGATCACCATCGGCTTTCGAGGCACGACGGATCAGGCCCGCGGCACGGGAGTACGGCAGGTGCCGCAGGAAAGCCTGATGCTGACGTCCGATGAAAACATCATCGACGTGAATTTCGTCGTGCAATGGCGCATCAAGGATGTCGCCGCATTTCAGTTCAATATTCGCGATCCTGAACAGACCGTGCATGTGGCGGCGGAGAGCTCCATTCGTGAGATCATGGGGCAGACATCGCTGCAGGACGCCCTGACCGTCCGCCGTCAGGAGGTCGATCAGCGGACCCGAGATCTGCTGCAAGCCATTCTTGACAGCTACAATTCGGGCATCGCCATCGTCGACGTCAAATCCCTGAAGGTCGACCCGCCCGGCGACGTCATTGATGCCTTCAACGATGTTCAGCGGGCGCGTCAGGATCGGGAACGTTCGGTCAACGAAGCGCAGGCCTATCGCAACGACATCGTGCCGCGCGCCAAGGGTCAAGCCGACGTCGTCATCCAAGAGGCGACCGGGTATCGGGAAAAGATGATCCGCGAGGCCGATGGTGAGGCGCAGCGCTTCGTCTCGGTGTTCGAGGCCTACAAGATGGGCCCCGAGGTCACCACCCGTCGGCTCTATCTTGAGCGCATGCAGGAGGTGCTGGGCAGTACCGAGAAGGTGATCATCGATAACCAGGGCACCGGCCAGGGGGTGGTCCCCTATCTGCCGCTGCCGGAACTGCGGCGCACGGTCGTGGGAGGCACGCAATGAAGCGCTTTGGTCTGATCGCCATCGGCGTTCTCGTCATCATCGGCGGCATCGCGCTCTACAGCTCCACCTTCACGGTGCACGAGCGCGACCAGGCATTGGTGCTGCAGTTCGGTAATCCGATCCGGGTCGTGCAGGATCCGGGGCTGCACTTCAAGCTGCCGATTCAGGACGTTACATATTTTGATCGGCGGATCCAGTCGCTCGACCCCGAGCGACAGGAAGTGCTGCTCGCCGATCAGAAGCGGGTGATCGTCGACTCCTTTGCCCGCTTCCGGATCGTCGATCCGTTGGAATTCCGGATGAAGGCGGGGACCACCGCCAACTTCCTGAACGTCTTCGGCGGGCGGCTCAACTCCGCCGTCCGATCGGAGGTGGCGAAGGCGTCTCTTGCCGACATGTTGTCGGAGCGGCGCAGCGCGGTGATGGCGACGATTTCGACGATCATGAAGGGGCAGGCCGCGGATTTCGGCGTCGAGGTGGTTGACGTGCGGATCGTGCGGACCGACCTGCCGGAGGGCGCGACCCAGGCGGTGTTCAATCGCATGCGTTCGGAACGCGTCGCCGAGGCCGCCCAGCTTCGTGCCGAAGGCGGAGAGTTGAAAGCCAGGATCCAGGCCGAAGCCGATCGCGACCGGACCATCATCATCGCCGAGGCCAACCGGCAGGCGCAGATCCTGCGCGGTGAGGGCGATGGCCAGCGCACCCGAATTCTCAACGATGCGTATGGCCAGGATCCGGAGTTCTTCGACTTCTATCGGTCACTGGAAGCCTATGGCGCGATGATGGGCGAGGGGACTACGCTGGTGTTGAGCCCGGATGCGGAGTTCTTCCGGTTCTTCTTCGATGAACGGGGCCGGACTCCGGGAAGGGACTGACCGGACGCAGAGTTTGGCGGTGCGGCGGACGGGCTCGGGGTGATCGACCTCCTCACGGCGCTGGCTCTCGCGCTCGTGATCGAGGGGGCGGCGTACGCCTTGTTCCCCGACGGCATGCGCGCCATGATGATGCAGATGCTGTCCCAGCCCAGCGGGACACTGCGAACCGCCGGCCTCGTCGCGGTGGCGATCGGGGTCGGCGCCGTCTGGTTGTTGCGTGGGTAACACCCTCGGCGGATTTGGCTTCCCACACAAAGGAAGAATCGATCGTGGCTGCATTTCGC